>JAOPZQ010000120.1 GCA_025964075.1 Solirubrobacterales bacterium
CCGGGCGCGGAGCCTTCCCATCCAGCGCTCGCTCGACGTGGCCGTGCCGCTCGAGGTCGCCTGGGACCAGTGGGAGCTCTTGAAGTTCATTCCCGAGGGCACCCATCGGGTCGCCGCGATCGAGCGCGACGGCGACGATCGCCTCGTCGGGCGCATCAAGGGGGTCCACGCCGAGCGCGAGTGGGAGGCCGAGGTCGTCGACGAGCGCGTCGACGAGAGCTTCGCGTGGCACTCCGTCGGAGGCTCCGACTGCTCCGGCCTCGTGACCTTCCATCGCCTGAGCGACCGCTTGACGCGGATCGAGCTGCACCTCGACGTGATCCCGGGCGGCGTGACCGAAGCCCTCGAGCTCGTGTCGCGCGTCGCCGACCGCCGGGCGGAGGCGGAGCTGCGCCGCTTCAAGGCGTTCGCCGAGACGCTGGACCCTGACGAGTACCCGCCGCTGGAGGACGACAGCGAGCCTGACGACGAGGTCGACGGCGAGGAGCCGGACGACGACGTCGACGGGGAATACGACACGGAGGAGGACTAGGAACCATGGCCGTAGCGCCCACGGGCACCAACAACTACCTGCAGCGCCAGTCGAGCCCCAGCGGCTTGGCGGACGTCCTGAACGTCATCCTCGACAAGGGCCTCGTCATCGACATCTACCTGCGGGTGGCGCTCGTCGGCATCGAGCTCCTCACGGTCGACGCGCGGATCGTCATCGCCAGCGTCGACACGTACCTGCGCTTCGCGGAGGCGGTCAACCGCATGGACCTCACGCAGGTCGGCCAACAGCAGACGCTGCCGGAACTCGTCGAGAACCTGCAGGAGAGCACGGCCAAGAAGCGGACCCGCGGGGTGCTCGAGGGCGCCAAGGAGAAGATCTTCGGCGACGACGAGGACGAGGGCCAGTCCGAGGGCGGCGAGACGCGGCGCGCCCGGGCGCGGAGCGCGTCGGGCGGCGCGTCGTCGGGCAGCTCACGGGCGAGCGGCTCCCGGTCGAGCGGGTCGCGGTCGAGTGGCTCGCGGTCGCGCTCCTCGAGCAAGAGCTGATCCCCCGTGCCGGTGCCAGCCGGGGGCCACTACCTCTACGGGTTCGTGCGCAGCGGCGACCTGCCGGCGAAGCTCGGGGAAGGCGGCGTCGGCCTGCCGCCGGGCCCGGTCGAATGCCTGGCCGAGGGCGGCGTGGCCGCGCTCGTCACGCCGCTCGGCCCCGAACGCGTGGCGCCGCGTCGGGCGAATCTGCTGGCCCACGCCGACGTCTTGAATCGGGCGTTCGAGCGGGCGACCGTCCTACCGCTGCGCTTCGGGTTCGTGCTGCCCGACGAGGCGGCCGTGCGGCACGAGATCGCCAGCCGCGCCGGGGAGCTCGCGGGGCTCCTCGACGCGCTGCAGGACCGCGTCGAGATGCACCTCAGCGCCCTCTATCGCGAGGAGAGGCTGCTCGGCGAGGTGCTCGCGGAGAACCCGGCGATCGCCGCGGCGCAGCGTCGCCTCCGCGGGCTCCCCGTGGCGGCGACGCATTTCGAGCGGATCCGTCTCGGCGAGCGCGTCGCGCAGGCGGTCGACGCGAAGCGCGCTGCCGACGGCGCCGCCGTCGTTCGCGAGCTCGAGCGCCTGTCCGCGGCCGTCGCGCCGGAGGACCCGCGCCACGAGCACATGGTCGTGAACGCCTCCTTCCTCGTCGCTCGCGACCGGCTGGACGAGTTCGACGCCGCCGTCGAGCGCGTGAGCCGCGAACGCGCCGAGCGGATGCACTTCAGGTTGCTGGGGCCCCGTCCCCCCCACTCGTTCGTGGATGCGGCCCGCCCGCTGGCCGGAGCGCGGTAGATGGGACTCTTCACCGCCTTCCTGACGCTGCCGCTCGCGCCCGTCCGCGGAGTCGTGTGGATCGCGGAGCAGCTCGCCGAACAGGCGGCGCTCGAGCTCTACGACGAAGATCGCATCATGGCCGAGCTCGCGGAGGTCGAGCGCGCGCACGGAGCGGGCGAGATCGACGACGACGAGCTCGAGGCAGCGGTCGACCAGTTGCTCGAGCGGCTCGAGGAAGGCCGGCGCTACCGTGAATGGAGAGCGACCAATGGCTGAGCGCAAAGCCAACATCGCCGAGATCGCGCAGCGCGCGCGGCGGCAGCTCGCCGAGCTCACCGGGCGGCCGCCGGAGGCCGTTCTCGGCGTCGAGCGCGACGACGGAGGGTGGAAGGTCGAGGTCGAGACGCTCGAGCTCCAGCGCGTCCCGAGCACGACGGACCTGCTCGCGTCATACGTGCTGAAGCTCGACGACGACGGCGAGCTCGTCGAGTACCACCGAGAGCGCCGGTACATGCGCGGTCAGCCCGACGAGGACCAACGATGAGCGCCGAGGACCGCTACCCACGCCCGATGAACTACGGCGCGCTGCACAGCCCGGCTCAGGGCCCGGCGAGCCTCGCCGACGTCCTCGAGCGGGTCCTCGACAAGGGCATCGTCATCGCCGGCGACATCCAGATCAACCTCCTCGACATCGAACTGCTGACGATCAAGCTGCGCCTCCTCGTGGCCTCGGTCGAGCGGGCTCGCGAGATGGGGATCAACTGGTGGGAAGGGGACTCGGGGCTCAGCTCCGGCGCCCGGCAGCTCGAGGAGGAGAACCGCGAGCTGCGCGATCGGCTCGAGCGGCTCGAGAGGGTGGCGGGCCTGCCCTCCGGGAGTGCGCCCGAGCGGACCGTGGAATCGCGCAGTGGCGGCGCCGAGGGCGGCGCGACCGCATACGCCGAGGCCAGCGGCGAGGACGCCCAGGTCTGGACGTCGGTCGACGACGACGAGGACGCCGAGGCGAAGACGGAGGCGAAGAAGAAGTCCGGGACGAAGGAGGAGCCCCGGACGAAGACGGAGGCGAAGGACAAGGGGCGCGGGGGCGATGCCGGAAGCGGATGACGCCCGGCTCGCGCGCCTGAAGGCGCTGCTCGCGGCCTCGGCCGCCGAGGACGCGGCGGCGTTGCTCGCCGAGGCCCGCGACGCAGCTCGGGAGGAGGCGCGGAGCATCCTGCAGGACGTCTGGCGAGAGGCCCTGCTCGAGGCGGCCGCGGCCGCGGTGGAGCCGCGGCCGCCCCCCGAGCGGCGACGCGTTCGGCAGGAGGAGGGGACCGCTGTGGTGGAGCCACAGCCGCCCGAGCCGCGGTCCGTTCCGCAGGAGGGGACCGCTGCGGTGGGGCCGCGCCCGACCGAGCCGCGGTCCGTTCCGCAGGAGGGGACCGCGTGGTGGGCCTACTGCGTGGTGCCTGCCGCAGAGGCCGATCGGGTGCCGCCGAACCTGGACAGCGTCGACCCCTCGGGGCCCGTCGAGATCGTCACGTGCGGAGAGCTCGCCGCGGTGGTCAGCCGCGTACCGCTCTCCGAGTACGGCGACGAGCGGCTCCGCGAGCACCTGGAGGACCTCGCGTGGGTCGAGCGGGTGGCACGCGCCCACGAGGAGGTCCTCGAGGCCGCGATGTCGGCCACGACGATCGTGCCCCTGCGGCTCTGCACGATCTACCTGAGCCGCGACCGTGTCGAGGCGCTCCTCGAAGACCAGGCGCCGGGGCTCGCCGCGGCGCTCGCCGAGCTGCGCGGCCGGACCGAGTGGGGCGTCAAGGTGTTCGCGCCGGCCGCCGCGGTCGCGGCGAGCGCATCGACGGAGGTTGCCGGCGGAAGCGCCTATATCGAGCGCAAGCGCAGCGAGCGGGCGGCCCGCGAGGAGGCGCACCAGCGGACGAACGAGTGTGCCCAGGACGTCCACGCGCGGCTCGAGCGCGAGGCGGTCGCCGCCTGCGTGAACCCGCCGCAGCGGCGGGAGGCGCACGGTCGGGACGCGCAGATGCTGCTGAACGGCTCCTACCTGTTCGACGACGAGCGCCGATCCGTCCTGGAGTCGATCGTCGAGGCGCTCGCCGGGGAATACGAACCGCTCGGCTTCTCGATCGAGCTCACGGGTCCCTGGCCGCCGTACAACTTCGTCTTGCCGTCGGCGTCGGCGCTCTCGTGAGCACCGAGATCGCCACCGGCCGGGACATCGCGCTCATCGACCTCCTCGATCGCCTGCTGCACGGCGGCGTCGTCCTCGCCGGCGACATCACGCTGGCGGTGGCGGACATCGACCTCGTGTACGTCGGCCTGCGGGCACTGATCTCGTCCGTCGCCACCGCCGAGGAGAACGGCGTGCCGCTCCCATGACGGTGTACGTCTACGGCATCACCGATGCCCCGCCGCCTCCGGTGGACGACCTCGCGGGCGTCGAGGGGACCGGAGTTCGCACGCTCGTCCAGGGCGAGCTCGCCGCGGCGTTCGCGTCGCTTCCCGGTCCCGAGCCGCCCGCCGCGACGCCCGACGCCCTGATGGCGCACGAGCGGGTCGTCGAGGCGCTCATGCGCCAGCGGGCGGTCCTCCCCACCCGCTTCGGCACGACGTTGCCCGGCGAGGACGACCTCGCGACGGTGCTCGAGCGCCGATCCGCCTCGTTGCGCGACCTCCTCGCCCTCGTGCGCGGGTGCGTCGAGGTCAGCGTCCGGGTCCGGTGGGAGACCGCCGTCGACCCGCCCGCGGCGGCGGACACGGATGGGCGTCGCTATCTCGAGAGCCGGGCCCGGGAGTTGCGCGAAGTCGAGCGGGCGGTCGACGCGGTTCACCATCCGCTCGCGCGCCACGCCCGGGCCAGCACGCGGTCCACGCCCACCGAGGGCGGGGTGCTCTCGGCGTCCTACCTCGTCGCCGCCGACGACGTGCGGTCGTTCGCCGAGCAGGTCCGGCGTCTGCAGGACGCCGACGCGTCGTTGGACCTCAGCTGCACGGGTCCATGGCCTCCGTACTCGTTCGTGGAGCCATCGTGAGCGACCCGCTCGCCGACAAGGTGCTCGTCGCTCCCCGCTCCGGTCGGGCGAGCGGGCCCCGCGCCGGCGCGACCGACGCCCTCACGCGGCGCATCAACGCCGATCCGGAGGGCGTCGAGCAGGGGCTGGCCCAGCTCGTGCTGACGATCGTCGAGCTGCTCCGTCAGCTGATGGAGCGCCAGGCGCTCCACCGCATCGACGCCGGGGGGCTGGACGATGCGCAGATCGAGCGTCTCGGCACGACCTTGTACCTGCTCGAGCAGCGGATGCAGGAACTGAAGGACGCGTTCGGGCTCGAGGACAAGGACCTCAACCTAGACCTCGGTCCGCTCGGCCGGCTGATGTAGGCCGTCGCTGGTGACGCGTCTCCCGCCGGCCACGGGCCCCGACGCGTTTACTGATCGCCGGGCGTTCGCCGCAGGAGCTTGTAGAGAAACGACGCGGTGACCGTGCCGACGGCGCCCGCGGCGATCGCCGACCGCAGCCGCGACGGCTGACGGCCGAGGACCTTGTCCAGGGCGACATGTTCGAGAACCTTGGCTGTCATCACCGGGGTGTCTACCCGGACGCATCGGTCGAGTATCGGGTGCGACCGCCATGTGGCCCTATTCCCCCCAGCCCACCCGCTCCGTCGCGCGCGCCAGCGCCGCACGCGCCCCCTCGCCCAATTCGCGCACGATCTCCCCTGCCGGCGCCTCGCGCGCAAGCCGATGCGCCTGCCCGGCCCACAGGTTGAATCCGCCCGCGTCGCCGCGCTTCCGGGCCGCGGCCCGCATCGGCGCCGTCAGGTAGTGGAGGTGCGGATAGCCGCGCGGCGCGTTCGCGGTGTGGTCGTCCAGGAACCGGTTCCGCAGGCCGCGGGCCGTGCGGCCGGTGAAGGCGCGGGTGAGCGCCGTCGCCGTCTCCTCGGCCAGCGCGGCCGCGTGCGCCGGGTTCGGGCCCGCCTCCGCCGCGCGCAGGAATGCCGTGCCGATCTGCGCGGCCGCGGCGCCCCCCGCCAGGACCGCGGCGACCCCGGCGCCGTCGGCGATCCCGCCCGCCGCCACGAGCGGCAGGTCGATCTCGCCGGCGACCACTCGGAGCAGCGCGAGGATGCCGTAGCCCTCGGCGTCGTCGGCGTCCGAGAACGAGCCGCGGTGCCCGCCCGCCTCGACGCCCTGGAGCACGAGCACGTCGGCGCCGGCATCCCGGGCGATCCGCGCCTCGGCCGGATCGGTGACCGTCACCCATGCCTCCGCCCCGGTCGCGCGCAGCGAAGCGACGGTCTCGGGCGCCGGGCACCCGAACGTGAACGACACGACGGGCACCGGCTCCGCCCGCAGCAGGGCGAGCTTGGCGTCCCAGCCGTCGTCGTCGTAGCGGGGCTCGCCGGGCTCGGCGCCGACGCGCTCGGACTCACCGCGGAGCTCGTTCCGGTAGGCACGGAGGCCGGCCGCGTCCGCGTCGTCGGGGCCCGGCACGAAGAGGTTGACGCCGAACGGCGCGGCGGACAGGCCACGGAGCTCCCGCAGCTCCGCCCCGAAGTCCTCGGCGGACCGGTAGCCGGCGGCGAGGAACCCCAGTCCGCCCGCGTCGCCGACCGCCGCGGCGAGCGCCGGAGTGGACGGCCCGCCCGCGAGCGGAGCTAGCACGACGGGGTGGGTGAGCTCGTCGAGGACCATGACGCCTCCCAGCAGCCTACGCCGCCTTCAGCAGCTCCTTCGCGTGCGCGCGGGCCGCGCGGTCGCCCTCGGCCGCGCCGAGCATCCGCACGAGCTCGCCGACGACGCCGTCGCCGTCGAGCCCGGTGACGGTGGTCAGGGCCGGCTCCGTCGCGGTGTCCTTGGCGATCACGAAATGCCGCGCGCCGAGCGACGCGATCTGCGGCAGGTGCGTGATGCAGAGGATCTGCCGCCCCTCGGCGAGCGCGCGGAGGTGTGCGCCGACCGCCCGCGCCGTGACGCCGCCGATCCCCGCGTCGACCTCGTCGAACACGAGAAGGCGACCGTCCCCTCCACCCTCCGCGCCCTCGCCGTGCGCGACGCTCATCAGCGCGAGCATCACGCGCGAGGTCTCACCGCCCGAGGCGATCTCGCGCAGCGGACCGACCTCCACACCGGGGTTCGTCGAGATCAGGAACTCCACCTGGTCGGCGCCCGTGGCCCCGGGCTCCGCTCGCGGCGTCAGCTCCACCTCGAAGCGCGCGCCCTCCATCGCGAGCTCGCTCAGCCGCGCGCGCACGGCCTCCGCCAGCTCGCCCGACGCCGCCACGCGCGCCGCACGCAGCTCGCCCGCCAGCTCCGCGGCCCGCGCCTCCGCGCTCGCGAGCCCGGTCTCGACCTCGCCGAGCGCCACCTCGGCCCCCTCGAGCTCGTCCCGGCGCTCGCGGCAGCTCGCCGCATGGGCCAGCACCGAGGCGATCGTCCCGCCGTGCTTGCGCTCGAGCCGCGCCAGCGTCGCCAGGCGGTCCTCGACCTCCTCCAGCCGCCCGGGAGCGGCCTCGACGGTCTCCTCGTAGCGGCGCAGCTCGCCGGCGAGGTCCTCGGCCTCGTAGCGCAGCGACCGGAACCGGTCGCCGAGCACGTCGAGCCCTCCGTCGACGCCCGCGACCTCCTCCAGCCGCCGCCCCGCCTCGGCGAGCAGGAACGTGGCCCCCGGACCGCCCGACTCGGGCGACAGCGCCTCGACCGCCGCCAACGCGCTCGCCCGGAGCGCCTCCTGGTGGCGCAGGCGCTCGCGCTCGGCGCCGAGCTCCTCGCGCTCGGCCTCGCTCGGGTCGGCCTCCTCGATCTCCGAGAGCTCGAAGCGCAGCAGATCGAGCTCGCGCTCGCGCGCGCCCGCGAGCTCGGCCAGCTCTGACCGGCGCCCCCGCAGCGCCCGAAGCTCCGCCCACGCCTCGGAGTACGCCGTCCGCCGGAACGCCTGATCGGCCCCGCAGAACGCGTCCAGCGCCTCGAGCTGCGCCGAGGCGAGCGTGAGTCGCCGATGCTCGTGCTGCCCGTAGAAGACGAGGAGGGCCTCCCCCGCCTCGCGCAGGTCGCCGACCGTGGCGCTCCGTCCACCCAGGTATGCGCGCGTGCGCCCGTCGGCGCCCACGCGCCGCGCGAGCACGAGATCCTCCGCGTCGGGCGCGATCCGATCCCCGAGCGCCGAGCGCAGTCCCCCGGGCAGCTCGAACACGCCCTCGACCCACGCCTCCGACGCCCCAGGGCGCACCACGCCGGAGCGCGGCTTGCCGCCGAGCAGGAGGTCCAGCGCGTGGGCCAGCATCGTCTTGCCGGCGCCCGTCTCGCCGGTGATGACGTTCAGCCCCGGAGCCAGGCGCAGCTCGGCGCGCTCGATCAGGAGCAGGTTCTCGACGCGAAGCTCGAGGAGCATGCCCGCACAGGTACCACCCGGCCCCGACGGATCGGGGCCGATTCGCGCAAGCTCCGCAGAGATTTCACACTCTCGTGACCGGTTTGGCACAGAGCGGACGCGCGTCGGGAGCGCGACCGTCTCAGGTCGCGAGCCGGCCGAACTTCTCGCGCAGGCGGTGGTAGAAGCTCGCGCCCGGCATCTGCGCGAGCGTTCCGACGCCGCCGAGGAACCCCGCCCGGATCGCTCCCCCCGGCGCGATCTCGCACACCGGCCGCCCGTCCACGCTGACGTCGGCCGGCTCCTCCTGCGAGCGGTTCTGGATCACGACGGTGTCCGTCGGCGCCACGACGAGCGCGCGGGCGGTCAGCGAGTGGGGCGCGATGAACGACACCGCGTAGCCCTCCACTCCCCAGGCCATCACGGGGCCGCCGTTGGCCAGGTTGTAGCCCGTCGATCCCGCCGGCGTGGCGACCACGATCCCGTCGCAGCGCACGCGGCCGATCTCGTCGCCGGCGACCTGGTAGGCCAGGTCGGCCACGCGCAGCCCCGGCTTGCGATGGATCGACACGTCGTTCATCGCCAGCCACGCGTCGCGCTCGTCGGTGAGCTCGATCGCCGGCAGCGCGAGCGTCTCGTAGTCGCCGAGGAACGCCCGGCGGAACTCGTCCGTCAGGCCGTCGGGTTCCACCGTCGCGAGGAACCCGACCTCGCCGAAGTTCACGCCGAACACCGGAATGCCCGTGTTCGCGTACACGCGCAGCGCGTGGAGGATCGTCCCGTCGCCGCCGAGGCACAGGCAGACGTCGACGTCGCGGCTGATCTCGGCGTTGACGAGAAAGCACTGCGAGCCCGGCCGCAGGTCGTGCTTCCGGGTCTCCTCGGCGTCGAAGAGGAGCGTCACGCCGAGCTCCTCCGCCGTGTCGCAGAGCGCCTTCAGCGCGCCCGCGGTCTCGGCCGGCCGGCGGTGGGTGAAGACGGTGGCGGTGCGCGCGGGCTTCATGGCTCGACCTCGGCCGCGGCAGCTTCGAGGTCGGCGACCCCGCCGCGTGAGGCCTCGGCGAGCCACACGAACGTCTCGCGGTTGCCCTTCGGCCCGGGCAGCCCCGAGGACGCGTAGCCGAGGACCGAGGCGCCCAGGCCGCGCGCCGCCTCTCCGACCGCGACGCGAGCCGCCCGCCGATCGGCCGCCTCGCGCACGACCCCGCCGCGCGCCACCCGCTCGCGCCCGACCTCGAACTGGGGCTTGACCATCGCGAGACCGTCGAAGCGCGGCGTCGCCGTGGCCAGCACGGCGGGCAGGACCTTCGCCAGGGAGATGAACGAGACGTCGGCGACGATCAGCTCGGGCGCGTAGGCCAGGTCCTCCGGCCGCACGTGTCGGGCGTTCTGGCGCTCGAGAACGGTCACACGCGGATGGTTGCGCAGTCGCCAGTGCAGCTCGCCGTAGGCGACGTCGAGCGCGATC
>JAOPZQ010000121.1 GCA_025964075.1 Solirubrobacterales bacterium
CACCATCACCGTCGACCACGGCGCCGCTTACACCCAGAACACCAGCCTCTCCCTCAACGCCAACCAGAAGCTGCTCGTGCCGAACGGCTCGCTCACGCTCAGCGGCAACGTCATCGTGAACAACGGCGCCATCCTCAACAAGGGCGTGAGCGGGCCGTTCGCCTGGGCCCCGAACCGCGCGATGACGATCAGCGGCGGCGGCCAGTTCAACCTCGACACCGTCGGCGGGTTCGCGACGCCCGGCAACAACACCGTCACCGTCACCGGCCCCAACTCGCTCCTGAACGTCTCCGATTCCCTCGGCGACATCAACGTCACGGGCAGCGCCCTGAACGTCACCGCCGGCGGCCGCGCGGCCGCCGGGGGCTCCTTCAGGATCGAGGACGGGACGATCCTGGTCGACGGGGCCGGCTCCGCGCTGGCGACGATCGCCGATCCGCTCGGGGCCGATTTGCAACCGGCGGCCGCCGCGGTGATGACGATCGCCGGCGAGCACATGGTCGCGGCGATCAAGGAGCTGACGATCGGCCAGGGCATCGACCCGCGCGAGGCGGGCCTGGTCGCCGGCGGCGGAGCCGCCGGCCTGGGCGCCGCGGAGATCGCCCGCGCGCTCGGCTGTGCGAAGGTCCTGCTGCCACGGACCGCCGGGGCGCTGAGCGCGTTCGGCGGGCAGCACTCCGACATCGCGCTGGAGGCCGGCCGTAGCGTCGTAACCGCGACGGACCGGTGGGACGCCGGGGCGGTGGACGCCGCCTTCGCGGCGATCGAGGAGGAGCTCGCGGTCCACGGCGACGGCCTGCGCGCCCGCGGCATCGCCGACCAGCGAATCGACCGCTTCGTCGAGGCGCGCTACGCGCACCAGGTCTGGTCGCTCGAGATACCGGTCGGCCCCCTGGCGAGCGCCGCGCAGATCGGTGCCTTCGCCGAGGCGTTCCACGCCATGCACCAGCGGGTGTTCGCGGTGTCCGAGCCGGGCCAGCGCGTCGAGGTCCTCCACGCCAAGGGGCGCCTGACGGCGGTCCCCGCCAAGCCGCCGGTCGCGCCACCGGTCGGCGGCGCCGCCGACGGGGCGCAGCCGCGGACGCGGCAGGCGTACTTCGCCGCATCGGGCGCCGTCGAGCTCTCGGTGTACGCCGGCGGGTCGCTGCCGCGCGGCGCGCGGCTGCCGGGCCCGCTGCTCGTGGCCGAGCCGACGACGACGATCGTCGTACCACCGAACAGCACGCTCGTCGTCACCGACCTCGGCAACTACCTCATCGAGGTGACGTGAACGACCCCTCACCCCGCGAGATCGACCCGGTCCTCGCCGCGGTCCTGGCCAACCGGCTCGACGCGATCGTCCGGGAGATGATGAACACCCTGTTCCGCGCCGGCCGCTCGTCGGTGCTGAACATGGCGCGCGACTTCTCCTGCTGCGTGGTCGCCGAGGACGACCAGCTCCTGGCCACCGCCGAGGGACTCCAGGCGCACGTGCTCGGGGCCGGCCTGCAGGTCGCCTCGATGCGACGCCTGCACGACGACCTGGCGCCGGGCGACGCGTTCCTGCACAACGACCCGTACCTGGGCAACACCCACACCGCCGACCACACGCTCCTCGTCCCCGTGTTCGCCGACGGCGAGCACCTGTTCACGGTCTCGGCGAAGGCTCATCAGGCCGATTGCGGGAACTCCGCGCCGTCGACCTACATGCCGCACGCTCGCGACGTCTACGAGGAGGGCGGCCTGGTCTTCCCGTGCGTGCGGATCCAGCGCGACTGGCAGGACGTCGGGGACGTCATCCGCATGTGCCGGGCCCGGATCCGCGTGCCGGAGATGTGGTACGGCGACTACCTTGCGTCGCTCGGAGCGGTGCGTATCGGCGAGGCCCGGCTGGGCGAGATGATCGCCCAGTACGGCGCCGCCACGTTGCGAGGGTTCGTCACGTGGTGGTTCGACTACTCCGAGCGCCGCATGGAGCAGGCGATCCGCGAGCTGCCGGCTCGGCGCCTGCACGCCCGCGGCGTTCACGACCCGCTTCCCGGCCTGCCGGACGGCGTCCCGGTCGACGTGACCGTCGACATCCAGGCCCACCACGGCAAGATCACGGTCGACCTGCGGGACAACGTCGACTGCGTGGACGCCGGCATCAACCTGTCGCGCAGCTGCGCGATGGCCGGCGCGATCATCGCCGTCTTCAACTGCCTGCCGTCCGACGTGCCCCACAACGCGGGCAGCTTCCGGCGGCTCGACATCCTCATTCGCGAGGGCAGCGCGATCGGCGGCCTGGCCTTCCCCCACTCGGCGTCGATGGCGACGACCAACCTGCTCAACCGGCTCATCAACGGCATGCAGTCGGCGTTCACCCAGCTCGGCGACGGCCACGGGCTGGCCGAGGGCGCGGGCGCGCTGGGCGTCGGCTACGGCGTCATCTCGGGAGTCGACGCACGCAGCGGCGAGGACTACGTCAACGAGATCGTACTCGGCAACAACGGCGGCCCCGCCAGCCCGCGATGCGACGGCTGGGTGACCTACGCGATGCCGGACTGCGCCAAGACGATCTACATCGACAGCGTCGAGATCCTCGAGCAGAAGTACCCGATCCACTTCCGGCACCTGCGCCTGCTGGCCGACAGCGGCGGCGCCGGGCGCTTCCGCGGCGGTCCCGCCAGCGAGATGGTGTTCGGCCCGACCAACGCGCCGATGCAGGTCTTCTACGCGGCCGACTTCGCGCTGCATCCTCCCGCGGGCGTACTCGGCGGGGCGCCCGGGTCGCTCGCCTCCGTCGCGCGCGTCGAGGCGGACGGCAGGCACACCGGGCTCGCGGCGATGGGCGACACGACGCTCGCCCCCGGCGAGTGGATCGTCGGGCTGGAAGCCGGTGGCGGGGGCTACGGCGACCCGCGCACGCGCGATCCCGAAGCCGTCGCTCGCGACGTGCTCGACGGCTGGGTGAGCGCCGAGGCCGCGGGCGACGTCTACGGCGTGGCGATCAGGGTCGAGGACGGCGCGGTGAGCGTCGATGCGGCCGCCACCGCGCAGTTGCGCGCCGGCTGACTCAGCCCGCGATGGTCGCGGGGCCGGAGGCGGTCGCCGGCGCCGCGCCGTCCAGCGGGTAGTGGCAGGCCGCGGCGTGCGAGCCCTCGCGGCCGATGAGCGGCTGCGGGTCGTCGGTGA
>JAOPZQ010000164.1 GCA_025964075.1 Solirubrobacterales bacterium
CCGCGAGGCGTCGTCCTCCTCCTTCTCGAGGGACAGCCGCTCGATCTCGAGCTGCACGACGTGGCGGTCGACCTCGTCGATCTCCGTCGGCTTCGAGTCGATCTCCATCCGGATGCGCGAGGCGGCCTCGTCCACGAGGTCGATCGCCTTGTCGGGCAGGAAGCGGTCGGCGATGTAGCGGTCCGACAGGGTCGCCGCGGCGACGAGCGCCGAGTCCTGGATGCGGACCTTGTGGTGAACCTGGTAGCGCTCCTTGAGCCCGCGGAGGATCGCGATGGTGTCCTGCACGGTGGGCTCGCCGACGAGCACGGGCTGGAAGCGGCGCTCGAGCGCCGGGTCCTTCTCGATGTGCTTGCGGTACTCGTCGAGCGTGGTCGCGCCGATCGCGCGGAGCTCGCCGCGGGCGAGCATCGGCTTCAGCATGTTGCCCGCGTCGACCGCGCCCTCGGCGCCGCCGGCGCCGACGATCGTGTGGAGCTCGTCGATGAAGACGACGACCTGGCCGCCCGCGTCGGCGATCTCCTTGAGCACGGCCTTGAAGCGGTCCTCGAACTCGCCCCGGTACTTCGAGCCGGCGACCATCGCGGCGATGTCGAGCGCGATCAGCCGCCGGTCCCGCAGCGATTCGGGCACGTCGCCGCTGACGATGCGCTGGGCGAGGCCCTCGACGATCGCGGTCTTGCCGACCCCGGGCTCGCCGATCAGGACGGGATTGTTCTTGGTGCGCCGGGAGAGGACCTGCATCACGCGGCGGACCTCGTCGTCGCGGCCGATCACCGGGTCGAGCTTCCCCTCCGCCGCGGCCTCGGTCAGGTCGCGGCCGAACTTCTCGAGCGCCTGCACCTTGTCCTCGGGGGACTGGTCGGTGACGCGGTGCGAGCCGCGGACCTCGGCGATCGCGCGCTGCAGGGCGTCGTGGGTGGCGCCGTTCCCGCGCAGGATCTCGCCCGCCTTCGACGAGTGGCCCGCGAGTGCGAGGAGCACGTGCTCGGTCGAGACGTACTCATCCTTGAGGTCGCGCATCTCCTTCTCCGCGTCGCGGAGCAGGCGCGCCACGTCGGAGGAGCCGGTCGAGGGCTCGGCGGCGCCGGCGAGCGTGGGAAGCCCGTCGATCGCGGCGTTCACCTCGGAGCGCACGGCCGCCGGATCGGTGCCGAGCTTGCGCAGTACCGGGGCGACCAGGCCGCCCTCCTGCTCGAGCAGCACCGCGAGCAGATGCTCGGGCGTGAACTGCGAGTTGCGCCGGTCGTCGGCCAGCCGCTGCGCGGCCTGAACGGCCTCCTGCGTCTTGATCGTGAAGCGGTCGGGGTTCATACAGCCTCGGGGTCGAGAATCCAGATCTTAGTCACTCAGACTAAGATTATGACAACGTTGACCGGGGCCGCACAAGGGCAATATGCTCGCGCCGTGGCCGGGGTGGCGCGACTCACAGCGGGAGCGATCGTCGCGGCGGCGCTCGTGGTGGCGGACGCGGCGCCGGCGGCGACGCGTCCCGCGGCGACGAAGGTTCTCCCCGCCCGGATCCCGGCCCGCGGCGGAAGGCTCGCCGTCTCGTGCCCGGCCGGCTACGCCGCCGTGAGCGGCGCGACGGTCAAGGCCGGCGCCGTCTCGACGACGCTCGGCGATCCCGCCGGGCCCGGCCGGTGGAGCTTCGCGTTCGGGCCGACTCGGGACGGCCGTCCCGCGAAGGTCACCGTGGCGACGCGCTGCGTCCGGTTCCGCGCGATCGGCGAGCGGATCCGGGACGGCGGCGCCGTCCATCGCCAGCTCGCGTCCGGCGAGGGGTGGTGGGGTCACGTGTCGTGTCCCCGCGGCTACTCGCCGCTCGGGCTGGGGACCCGCTTCGACCAGGTCCCCGCGGACGCGTCCGCGGGTCCGATGGGCGTCGAGCTCCGGAAGGCGTGGCCCGTTCCCGGCGGCTTCGACTTCGCCGTCGTGAACGGGAGCTCCGCCGTGCGGGCGCGCCTCGTCGCGCGCTGCGTGCACTTCATCCAGACGCTGCGGAGCACGGTCACGCGGCTCATCGCGCCGGGGCGCTCGACCGTCGCGCACAACTGCCCTGCCCACGACATCGGCCTGTCCACGGCGTGGGACCTCACCGGCGTGGACTCGGTCGGTGTCCGCGTCCTCGGCACCTCGATGACCGGTCCCGGACACGGGCATTGGACGCTGTCGAGCGCGGCCAGCGTGCCCGCCACGGCGCCGCTCGTCCAGCTGTGCCTCGGCGCGCCGTGAGCCGGGGTCAAGTCTTTCTTTGCCACACGAGCGTGTTGACGAAGGGCCAACGGAATTCGTGCAACAAGAAAGACCTGACCCCCCCTTAGGCGGGCGGCCGGCGCACCGGGATCGAGTGGCGCTCGAGGTCGGCCGTCCGGACGATCTCGCCGCCGCCCACGTAGGGCACGATCTCGGCGCGCAGCTCGCGGCGGAGCTGCTCGAGGCGGGCGACCTCCTCCTGGAGCTCCTGGGCGCGGCGCTCGAGCGCGTCGAGCCGGCGGGCGGCGCGGGCGAGCTGTTCCTCGAGCTCGAGCACCTTCTCGACGCCGGCGAGGTTCATGCCCCGCTCGGCCGTCATCTCCTGGATGCGGCGCAGGCGCTCGACGTCCTGATGGGAGTAGAGCCTCGTGCCTTTGGGCGAGCGCTGCGGGGAGATCAGCCCGCGCTGCTCGTACATGCGAAGCGTCTGCGGGTGCATCTCGGCGAGCTCGGCGGCGACCGAGATCATGAAGACGCCGCGATCGTCGGCCACCTCGACCCGAGTCGTGCGGCGGATGCGGCGCGTCACCATCAGCTCGTCTCGTCCTTACCGGCCGCCGCGAACAGGCTCTGGCGCGGGTCGCCGTTCATCACCTTCGACAGCTCGTCGACCGCCGCCGCCTGCTGGGGCGAGAGCGTCTCCGGGACGTCGATCACGAACCGGTAGTGGATGTCGCCACGGCCGGTGCCGCTGAGGCGGGGCGGACCCTCGCCGCGCAGGCGCTGGAGCGTGCCGTGCTTCGTGCCCGGCGGAACGCGCAGGCGCTTGCGCCCGTGCAGCGTCGGCACCTCGATCGTGCCGCCGCGGACGGCCTCCACGATCGTGATCGGCACCTCGACCTCGACGTTGTCGCCGACCCGCTTGAACGCCGGCGAGGGCGTCACGCGCGTGATCACGTAGAGGTCGCCGGGCGGACCGTTCTGGGGACCGGGCTCGCCCTTGCCGGCAAGGCGAACACGGCTGCCGTCGCGGACGCCGGCTGGGATGTTCACGCTATAGCGCTTGGTCTGCCGCCGGGCGCCCGAGCCGCCGCAGGTCGGGCACGGGTCGTCGATGACGGTGCCGGCGCCGCCGCAACGGGAGCACGGCTGGGAGATCGAGAACAGTCCCTGGCCCTCGGTCTCGACGCCGCGGCCCTGGCACACAGGGCAGACGTGCGGGCTCGTGCCCGGCTTGGCACCCGTCCCGTGGCAGGTCGGGCATGGCGTCGAGGTGGGAACCCCGATCGAGACCTGAGAGCCGTCGATCGACTGCTCGAAGGAGATCGTCACCTCGGTCTCGAGGTCGCGGCCGCGCGTCGTCCGGGTGCGCCCGCGCCCGCGCCCGCCGGTGCCGCCGCTCGTCCCGAACAGGTTCGTGAGGATGTCCCCGAACGCGCCGAAGTTGCCGGGATCGAACGGGGCGGAGCCGGTCCCGCCCACGCCGAACGGCCCGGACCCGCGGTCGTACTGCTTGCGCTTGTCGGGATCGTGCAGGACGTCGTAGGCCTGCTGGATCTCCTTGAAGCGCTCCTCGGCCTTCTCGTCCCCGTTGTTGTGGTCGGGGTGGTACTGGCGCGCGAGCTTGCGGTAGGCCTTCTTGATCTCCTCGGCGGGCGCGTTCTTCGGGACGCCGAGGACCTTGTAGTAGTCGGGGCGGGCGGCCATCGCTGCTCGATCCTCCTACGCCGCGACGACGACGCGGGCCGGCCGCAGCACGGTCTCCCCATGGCGGTAGCCGTCCTCGTACACCTCGACCACGGTGCCGGGCTCGGCGCCCTCGACGGGCTGCTGCGCCATGGCCTCGTGCTCGTTCGGGTCGAACGGCTCCCCGCGCGGCGAGAACGACTCGATCCGCAGCCGCGCGAGGGCCGCGCGCAGGTCCTTCTGGACGAGGCGGATGCCCTGGGCGAGGTGCTCGTCCTCGGGCGTCGCCGCGTCGAGGGCGCGGGCGAGGTTGTCGAGCGCCGGCAGCAGCTCACGGGCGAGCTTCGCCGTGCCGCGAGCCTCCGCGGCGCCGACCTCCTTGGCCATGCGCTTGCGGTAGTTCTCGAAGTCCGCCTGGGTGCGCTGCGCGAGCGCGAGGTACTCGTCGCGCTCGCGCGCCTTCGCCGTCAGCGCCTCGAGGTCGTCGGCGACAGCGGCGGCGGCGCCGTCGGCGTGCGGCTCGGGCGTCTCGGCGGCGTCCGGCGTCTCGGCGGCGTCGGGCGTCTCGGGCTCGGCAGTGTGAACCGCCGAGCCCTCCTCGCCTTCGGGCCTGGTCTCGGGCTCCTCGGTCATCGCTTGGCGGGATCCTCGTCCACGACCTCGGCGTCCACGACGTCCTCCTCCGCGGAGGCGCCGTCGCCGCCGGCCGCGCCGTTGCCGCTCGCCGCGGGCTCGCCCTCCTGGGCGGCCTGCTCGGCGCGGCTGCGCTCGTACATCGCCTCGGAGACCTTGTGGAACGCGGTCTGCAGCGCCTCGGTCTTCGCGCCGATGTCCGCCGCGTCATCCGAGGTCAGGCTCTCGCGGACCGCCTTGATCGCCGCTTCGATCTCCTCCTTGGACGAGGCGTCGACGGCGTCGCCCAGGTCCTTGATCTGACGCTCGGCCTGGTAGGCGGCGTTCTCGCCGTTGTTCCGGGCCTCGGCGAGCTCGCGCTGCTTGCGGTCGTCCTCGGCGTGCGCCTCGGCGTCCTGCACCATGCGCTTGATCTCGTCGTCGGCGAGGCCGGAGCCCGCCTTGATCTCGATCTTCTGCTCCTTGCCGGTGCCCAGGTCCTTCGCGGACACGCTGAGGATGCCGTTCGCGTCGATGTCGAACGCGACCTCGATCTGCGGGATGCCGCGCGGGGCCGGCGGGATGCCGGTGAGCTGGAACTTGCCGAGGGACTTGTTGTAGCTCGCCATCTCGCGCTCGCCCTGCAGCACGTGGATCTCCACCGAGGGCTGGTTGTCGTCGGCCGTCGAGAAGATCTCCGACTTGCGGGTCGGGATCGTCGTGTTGCGCTCGATGAGCTTCGTCATGACGCCGCCCTTGGTCTCGATGCCCAGCGTCAGCGGGGTCACGTCGAGCAGGAGGACGTCCTTGACGTCGCCGGCGAGCACGCCGGCCTGGATGCCGGCTCCGACCGCCACGACCTCATCCGGGTTGACACCCTGATGGGGCTCCTTGCCGGTCAGCTCTTTGACCTTCTCGCGGACCGACGGCATGCGGGTCATGCCGCCGACGAGGACGACGTGGTCGATCGCCGCGTCGGCGTCGTCGAGCGCCCGTTTGACCGGACCGACGGTGCGGTCGAGCAGGTCGCCGGTCAGCTCGTTCAGCTTCGAACGGCTGAGCTTGAGGTCGAGGTGCT
>JAOPZQ010000133.1 GCA_025964075.1 Solirubrobacterales bacterium
CTCCGTGCGGCGACGGCGCCGGCGGCGCGGTCGGCGCGGCGGCCGCCGCCGGCCTCCCGAGCATCGTCGGCGACCCGTCCGTCGATCCGGTCTCGGCGCCGAACGTCTTCCGCTTCGCCGCCGATCCCTATGCGCAGGGCGTGGCGCTCGGCCAGTACGTGGTCCGGCGGATCGCCGGGAGCGCGACGGCGGGCGCGCGGACGGTGCGCGCGGTCGTCGGCTCGGACCTCCAGGGCCGCCGGTTGCTCGACGGCCTGCGCAGCGCGCTCGGGGCGACGCCACTCGACGTGCTCCCACCGGGGTCGCTCACGCAGGCGCGGATCGCGCGCCTCGTCACGCGCAAGCGCTCGCTGGCGCTGATCCTCGACGGCCCGGCGAGCGGCGGCGCCGACGCCGCTGCGCTCGCCCGGTTCGGGCGCGCGGCGGGGAACTCGACGCAGGTCCCCGTGCTCACGTCCGAGCGCGTGATCTCCGAGCGCCTGGTGACCGCGGCCGGGGCGCTCGGGCGCATCGGGGCCCTGCAGGGGGTCAGCGAGATCTCGACCGCCACCCGCGACTCGCAGTACTACGGCCGGGCGGTGCAGCTCCTCTACCCCGGCGAGCGACCCTCGATCGACGGCCTCCGCGGGTACGTCGCCGGGCTCGCGCTCGTCGACGCCGTCGCCAAGGGCACGTCGCGCTCGTCGATCGAGGCGCGGCTGCGCCGGCCCGCGGTGTTCACCAACGCGCTGCTGGCGCCTTGGGTCCCCGCGGCGCCGGGGCTCGGCTCCCAGGCGCTCTTCGTGATCGCCCCGCAGTTCCTGCCGGCGACGCTCGTCCCGACGTCGGCGGGCGGCGAGTCCTATCAGGGCACGTACTTCTCGGACGGCGACTGGATCAACGCGACGACGACGGCGTTCGGCCCGGGGGCGGGGGCGACGCCGCCGCCGCTGCGTTAGGACGGCGGTCGGTAAGCTGCGCCCCGTGGCGGGAACGCGCTCCATCGCCGTCGTCGGCGGCGGCTTCGGCGGTGTCGGCGCCGCGGTCATGCTCCGCCGCGCGGGCTACGACGACGTCACCGTGTTCGAGCGGGGCGAGCGCGTCGGCGGCGTCTGGAACCACAACACGTATCCCGGCGCCGCGTGCGACGTTCCCTCGCACCTCTACGAGTTCTCCTTCGAGCCCAACCCGCGGTGGTCGCGCCGCTACGCGCCGCAGGCCGAGATCCAGGCCTACCTCGAGGACGTGGCCCGCCGGAACGGCGTGTTCGACCGGATCCGGACGAGCACCGAGGTGACGAGCGCGCGCTGGGACGAGGACCGCGACACGTGGGTGCTGGAGACGAGCGCCGGGCCGCACGAGGCGCAGGTCCTCCTCACCGCGTGCGGGCAGCTCTCGCAGCCGAGCGTGCCGCCGCTGGCCGGGCTCGAGGGCTTCGCCGGGCCCGCCTTCCACACCGCGCGCTGGCGTCACGACGTCGATCTCGCGGGCAAGCGCGTCGCCGTCGTCGGGACCGGCTGCAGCGCGATCCAGGTCGTGCCGGCGATCCAGCCGATCGTCGAGCGCGTCGACGTCTACCAGCGCTCGCCCGGCTGGACGATCCCGAAGATGGACTTCGCCTACCGCGAGCGCACGCAGCGCCTGTTCGAGCGCTTCCCGGCGCTCCAGCGCCTCGACCGGGCGGCGGTGTTCGCGTTCATGGAGCTCGGCGCGGTCGCGATGACGAGCCGCCCGCGGCTCCTCGCGCCGTTGCGCGCGGCCGGGCGCCGCCAGATCGCGTCGGCGATCAAGGACCCGGAGCTGCGGCGCAAGGTGACGCCGACCGACGAGATCGGCTGCAAGCGGATCATGCTCACCGACGAGTGGTATCCGACGCTGACGAAGCCCAACGTCGACGTCGTGACCGAGCGGATCGCCGCGGTCACGCCGACGGGGATCCGCACCGAGGACGGGACGGAGCGTCCGGCCGACGTGCTCGTCCTCGCGACCGGCTTCAAGTCGCACGGCTTCGTCGCGCCGATGGAGATCGCCGGCGCCGCCGGGCGCACGCTCGCGGAGGAGTGGGGAGAGCGGCCTCGCGCCTACCTCGGCGTCACCGTGCCCGACTTCCCGAACCTGTTCCTGCTCTACGGCCCGAACACGAACGGCGGCACCGGCTCGGTGATCTACGTGATCGAGGCGGCGATAGCCCACGTGATCGCCGCGCTGCGCGAGCTCGACCGCGCCGACGCCCGGCGGATCGAGCTGCGCCGCGACGCCGCGGACGCGTTCGACCGCGAGCTGCGCGGCGCGCTCGCGGGCACGGTCTGGCACACCGGTTGCACGAACTGGTACGTGGACGAGAACGGCAACGACCCGAACCAGTGGCCGTGGACGTGGAGCGCCTACCGCCGCCGGACGGCGCGGCTGGAGCCGGACGCGTACGAGCTGAGCGCTGCCGGGTAGCCGACACGTGCTGCGCGACGCGCTCGCCACGAGCGCGGCGGGCACCGACTTCATCCGACGCGACCTCGACGCTCTGCTCGACGGCGACTACCTGCGCTCCTTCGGTCTCGACCGGTGCTACGAGGAGCTCGCGACCGTCACCGGCATCGCGCGCGAGCTCGACGTTCCCTTCGCGCTCTCCGAGACGGTCGAGGAGATCCATCGCCGCGCCCTCGAGCGCTTCGGTCCGGTCGACGGCGAGCTGCTGGCGGTCGCCCTCCTCGAGGAGGAGGCGGGCGCACGGCTCCGCCACGGCCCCGAGGCTGCCGGTGAACTTGGCCACAAACGGGTAGCCGGATGAGACGCACCCGACCACCGGAGGGGATCCGATGGCAGAGCCGAACACCCGCGACGCGAAGCTGATCCAGTATCTGAACGAGGCGTACGGCAAGGAGAAGGAGCTCGAGACCGCCCTCCAGGCCCACATCGCGATGACGACGCGCACGACGTACAAGAAGCGCCTCCAGGATCACCTCAAGGAGACCAAGCGTCATGCGCGGGACCTCGAGCGCCGGATCAAGAAGCTCGGCGGCCGGGCCGAGGGCGTGAGCGTCCCCGTCGCCGTCGCGACCAAGGCGGCGGCCGTCGCGAAGGGTCCGCTGCACGCGATGCGCGGGACGAGCGAGCCGGAGAAGATGCTCAAGAACGCCAAGACCGAGTACTGGAACGAGCACGAGGAGATCGCGACCTACACGGCGCTCGAGACGCTCGCGGACTCCGTCTCGGACGACGACACCGCCAAGCTCGCGCGCACGATCCGCCGCGAGGAGGAGCGCATGGCGAGCTTCCTCGGGAAGCTGATCCCGTCGCTCGCCAGGGCCGTCGTCCAGGAGGAGATCCCCGCGGCGGAGCGCAAGACGGACGGCGGGCGGCGCCGGACCACGCGCCGGCGGACGGCTACCGCGGCGCGTACGGGGTGAGCCGCGGGTAGTCGCCCCGCCGGTAGGGCTGGTTGCTCGCCGCATCGCCCGAGCCCGGGTAGGCGTTGTGCGGAGTCGTCCCCGGCAGCCCGAGCGCGGAGCCGGGCTCGAGGAAGAGGAAGAACCGCGCCCAGGCGCCCTTCGCGTCTCCGTGGCTGCCGAGGTCCGCGGTGTTCGTGAACCACGCCGCGATCGTGTTCCAGCGGGGCGCGAAGTAGCGGAGCATCGGGATCGCGTTCGCGAGCGCGGGCTCGAGGCGGCCGAGCACCGGCGTCGCGGAGCCGAGCAGCGGCCGGACGTGGCGCAGGAACGGCAGCGCCGCGGCCCGGAGCGGGCGCGAGCG
>JAOPZQ010000138.1 GCA_025964075.1 Solirubrobacterales bacterium
CTCTTCCCACGTCCGGCCGCTGCGCACGCTCTCGGGCCGCTCGGCCACGATGTCCGACGCCGGCCGGGCGTGCTCGTCGCGCGCCTTGACGAGGATCCAGCGGTCCTCGCCGGTCCGCGTCAGGCGGAAGCGCCCGGCGAGCTTCTGCCCCTCGAGCGCGAACGAGACGTGGTCGGGTTCGTCCTCGACGACCTCGACGTCGCCCTCGTCCCAGACGATCACCGCGCCGGTGCCGCGGGTGGACCCCTCGTGCACGCCCTCGAACTCGCCGGCGGCGAGCGAGTGGTCCGCGACGGGCACGGCGAGGCGCCGCACGGCGGGGTCGAGCGACGGACCCTTCGGCACGGCCCACGAGCGCAGGACGCCGCCGATCTCCAGGCGCAGGTCGAAATGGAGCGTCGTCGCGTCGTGGAGCTGAACGACGAAGCGGGCCGTGGCTACCCCGTGAACAGCCGCGCGAGCGTCTCGGCGACGCAGACCGGCTTCTCGCCGCCCTCGCGCTCGAACGTCATCTTCGTGGCGATCTGGATGCCGCCGGGGACGTCGTCGACGCCGGCGAGCGTCGCCCGCATGCGGACCTTCGAGCCCACCGGGAGGGGCGCCGGGAAGCGGACCTTGTTGACGCCGTAGTTGACGCCGAACGCGAAGCCGTCGAACGAGAAGAGCTCGTAGGTGAACTTGGGCGCCAGCGAGAGCGTGTAGTAGCCATGCGCGATCGTCCCGCCGAACGGCGTTTCCTTGGCCCGCTCGACGTCCACGTGGATCCACTGGTCGTCGCCCGTGACATCGGCGAACGCGTCGATCTCGTCCTGCGTGACCTCGTGCCAGGAGCTGACACCAAGCTCCTCGCCGACCTTGGCCTTGATCTCGTCGATTCCGGTGAGGGTGATCATGGCCGAACCCTATCCTGCCCGAATGCCTCCGCTCCTGGCCGTCGACGGACCGTCGCTGATCTACCGCGCCTTCTTCGCGCTGCCCGACTCGATCAAGGGCGCGGACGGCACTCCGGTCAACGCGCTGCTCGGTTCGACGAACGCGCTCCTGCGGATGATCGCCGACCGCGGCGTGCGCGCCGTCGTCGTGTGCTGGGGCGCCGAGGCGGCGCACTACCGAGTCGAGGCGTTCCCGCCCTACCACGCCGACCGCCCGCCCGTGCCCGACGGCCTCGCGCCGCAGCTCGCGGCCGCCCCGGACTTCTACGCCGGGTTCGGCTGGGAGAGCGCCGACGCCGGCGAGCTCGAGGCGGACGACCTCCTTCACTCCTACGCGGTGGCCGAGGAGGAGGCGGGCGGGCGGGCGCTGATCGT
The DNA here is from genome assembly GCA_025964075.1 of Solirubrobacterales bacterium. Lineage (GTDB taxonomy): Bacteria > Actinomycetota > Thermoleophilia > Solirubrobacterales > Solirubrobacteraceae > JAOPZQ01. The sequence continues at coordinate 1,308 of JAOPZQ010000138.1, forward strand.
CACGGGAGACCGCGACTTGTTCCAGTGCGCGTCCGTTAACACCACCGTGCTCTACCTGAAGACCGGCGTGAAGGGCTTCGAGGAGATGGGCCCGGAGGACGTGCGCCGGCGCTACGGCGTGCCCCCGGAGCTCGTCCCGGACTTCATCGCCCTGCGCGGCGACCCGTCCGACAGCCTGCCCGGGGCGAAGGGCATCGGCGAGAAGACCGCGGCCGACCTGCTGCGCAGGTACGGGTCGCTCGAGGAGGCGATCGCGAAGGCCCTGCGCGAGTCGCCCCGGGTGCGCGCCGCCCTTCACGAGCAGGGCGAGCAGCTCGCGATGTTCAAGGACATCGCCACCCTGCGGCGAATTCCTGTCAGCACGCTGAACGACCGCGCCACCGATCTGGCCGGAGGCGCCGCCGCGGCGCGCCGGCAGGGGATGGGCCGGCTCGCCGAACGCCTCGAGAAGGCGAGCTCGGTGGCCGACCTGTGAACCGGCGGACGCTCCCGCCGCGATCTTCGACATGATGTCGCCGTTGCGACGCGCCCTTGTCACGTGCCTCGTCGCATGCTCGGCGGCGGGGCTGACGGTCACGCACGCCCGCGCTGACTTCCCTCCGACCCCCGGTCCAGCCCTCGGGCAGCCGATGGTGCTCTCGGACGGCTGGGAGTTCGCGCCCGACTTCGCGATCCTCGGCCTCGCCCAGGGCTGGCAGAACGGCCACGGCGGCGCCCAGTGGCGGCCGACGACGGTGCCGGGCGTGTTCAACGCCACGCCGCTGGCCTCCGCCTACAACGGGACCGTGGGGTGGTACCGGACGACGTTCACCGCGCCGGCGCTCCCGGGCGTGCTCTCGTGGGCGCTCCGCTTCGAGGAGGTGCGCCGGACCGCGACCGTGTGGCTGAACGGCGCGATGATCGGCCGCGGCACGGACGGGTACACGCCGTTCACCCTGGCGGCGCCGAACGTGCGCCCCGGCCAGCCGAACCAGCTCGTCGTCCGGGTCGACAACCGCAAGCCGACGGATCTGCGCGAGGGCTGGTGGAACTGGGGCGGCATCCTGCGCCCGGTCTCGCTCGTGCCGGCCGGCGCGGTCCGGATCAGCGACCTGGCGCTCCTGCCCGAGCTCTCCTGCCACCCGACCTGCACGGCCCGCGTGCGCGTGAGCGGCACCGCGACCGCCTACGGCTCGACGGCCGTGGACGCGACGATGGCGGTGAAGCTGACCTCCCCGGCGGGCGGCGTCAGCCAGGGCGCCGCGACGCTGACCGGGCTCGCGCCCGGTCAGTCGCGCACCGTCAACTGGACGATGAGCGTCTCCTCGCCCGACCTGTGGTCGCCGGGGCATGCGGCGCTGTACGACGGCCTGACGACGGTCTCCGTCGGGGGCACCCCCGTCCAGACGGTCAACCAACAGGTCGGCCTGCGCTCGATCCGCGTGCGCCACGGCAAGCTGCTCCTCAACGGGCGCGAGCTCAACCTCCGCGGGGCGTCGATCATCGAGGACATGCCGGGCCAGGGCCCCGCGCTGACCGACTTCGACATGGACCAGATCGTCCAGGAGCTGCAGGCGCTTCACGCGACGGTCACCCGGTCGCATTACCTGCTGAACGACGCGCTGCTCGACCGGCTGGACAGGGCCGGCATCCTCGTGTGGGAGCAGGCGCCGGTCTACCACCGCGACAAGCAACTGCGCACGGCGGCCGGCCGCGCCGCGGCGCTGCTCACGCTCCGCCGGACGATCCTCGCGGACCGCCGGCACCCGAGCGTGCTCGTCAACTCGGTCGCGAACGAGCTCTCGCCGACCCCGGACAAGGTCCCCGGGACCCGCGCCTACGAGCTCGCCGCCGCCAAGCTGTCGCGCCAGCTGGATCCGTCGCGGCCCGTCGCCCTCGACGTCCTCACCTACACCGGCTTCGGCCCGCAGAAGACGTTCAAGGCGTTCGACGCGCTCGGCGTGAACACCTACTTCGGCTGGTACACGGGCAAGAAGGGCGGACATTCGACCGCCGACCTCGCGGCGCTCGAGACCTACCTGAACCAGACGCACCGCCGCTACCCGAACACCGCCGTGGTGATGACCGAGTTCGGCGCCGAGGCGACGCGCCACGGCCCGCCGAGCGAGAAGGGCTCCTACGAGTTCCAGGAGGCCTACCTCCGGAACGTGCTCGGCATCGTCTCGCGGCTGCACTTCGTCGACGGGGCGATCTACTGGACGCTCCGCGAGTTCGCGGTCAAGCCCGACTGGACGGGCGGCGCGTCGCCCGCCGTCGTGATCCCCAGCCCGATCCACCACAAGGGCCTGATCTCCTACGACGGCGCCGCGAAGCCCGCGTTCCTGCTGGCGCAAACGCTGTTCGGGCGCACGCCTCTGTACAAGGGCCATTAGGGCTGTAACGCCGGGGCGGCCTGGCGACATCTAGGGGGCATGACCAGCGACGCGCAGCTCCTGGCCGCGGCGCACACGGACCCGGCCGCCTTCCGTGAGCTCTACGACCGCTACGCCGGACGGATCCACGGGTTCCTGCGGCGCCGTTGCCGGGACGAGGAGACCGCGTACGACCTCGCGGCCGAGACCTTCGCCCAGGCGTGGCTCGCGCGGGAGCGGTTCCGCGACGAGGCGGATGGCTCGGCGGCGCCGTGGCTGTTCGCGATCGCCCGGAACGTCGTGCGCACCTCGGTGCGCAAGGGAGCGCTCGAGCGAAGCGCGTGCGCGCGGCTCGGGCTGCAGGTGGGCGAGGCCCTGGCCGCGCCCGACGAGTCGTGGCTCGACGGCCTCGACGACATGCTCGCCGAGCTTCCCGCCTCGCAGCGCGACGCGATCCGCCTGCGCGTCTTCGACGACCTCGCCTACGAGCAGGTCGCGGCCGTGCTCGGTACCACGCCCGAGGCGGCGCGCGTTCGCGTCCACCGCGGACTGAGCGCCTTGCGCGCCCGGCTCGGGAACCCCAAGGAGGCCCTGCGATGACCGACCTGACACCACGACTCGTGCGCCTGGGCGCCGCGCTCGCGGCGGCCGCGGCCGCCGACCTCGC
>JAOPZQ010000179.1 GCA_025964075.1 Solirubrobacterales bacterium
GTTCGACTGCATGATCGCCGGCTCGGGCAGGCCGGCGTCGGCGGCGCGGTCGCGCAGCGCGCTCAGGTAGCGGCCGAGGAGCGGCGACAGCGCGGCGTCGATCTCCGTCGTCGCCGCGCGCTCGTACTCGCGGAACGTGCCGGTGACCTCGTGCGAGAGCGAGACGTGCAGGTCCGGCGCGGCGCGGCGCAGCGCCTCGCCCAGCCGGCGCTCGTGCTCGGGATGCCGGTACGCGTGGAGGAGCACGACGGCGGCCGCCTCGGCGCCGGCCTCCACCACGCGCTGCGCCAGCCCGTCGGCGTCCTCGAGCGCCCGCAGCACCCCGTCCGGCCCCATCCGTTCTGGCACCGCGACGCGAAGGTCGTCCGGCACGAGCGGCGCCGGATGGGCGGCGCAGAGGCGGTAGAGGTCCGCCCGCGCCTGGCGGCCGAGCGCGACGACGTCGGTGAAGCCCTCGGTCGCGAGGAGGACCGTGCGCGCCGCCTTTCCCTCGAGCAGGGCGTTCGTGGCGACGGTCATGCCGTGGGCGAAGCGCTCGACGTCCGCCGGCTCCGCGCCGGCCGCGCGCAGGGCGGCCTGCACGGCGGCGAGCACGCCCTCGGACTGGTCGGCGGGCGTGGTCGGCGCCTTCGCGGTCGCGAGCCCGTCGTCGGTGGCGAGGACGGCGTCGGTGAACGTCCCCCCGACGTCGACCCCCAGCAGCACCTCAGTCGGCCTGGGCGAGGAGACCGTCGAGCGTCCCGTGCCAGGCGGCGACGATCCGCTCCATCGGGATGTCCCGATGGCGTCGGAGGTAGAAGAGGAGGTCGGCGGCGAGCGGCGCGAGCAGCGCCTCGGTCGCCATCTCGACGTCGATGCCGGGCGCCGCCTCGGCGAGCAGCAGTCGAAGGTGCAGCCGGTAGGCCGCGTAGGGCGGGCTCTCGTACCGGGCGATCGGCACCGCGCGCTCGCCGGCGACGAGGATCTCGAGGCTGTCCTCGCGGAGTGCGAGCACGCGCTCGCCGAACGCGTGCAGTCGCTCGGCCGCCGGGGCGCCGGGACCGAGCGGCGGCTCTCCGCGGATCATGTCCTCCTGGAGCGCCGCGTCGCGCTCCCCGAAGAGCGACAGCGCGAGGCTCGCGCGGTCCCCGAACCGCCGGTACAGCGTTCCCTTGCCGACGCCCGCCTCCTGGGCGACGTCGTCCATGCTCACGTGGTCGATGCCGCGCTCGGAGAAGAGCTTGGCGGCCGCCGCGAGCACCCGCCGCCGGTTGCGGGCGGCGTCGGCGCGCTCACAGAGCGCGGGGTCCGAGTCGAGCTGAGGAAGCTCCTCCACGGACCGGACTGTATGCGCCCCGGAGCTCACGCGGCAACGCGCGACTCCGCGGCGTCGACAAGCGCCTCGAGGAGATCCTCGAGCTGCGCGACGACCCCGTCGTCGCGCAGCGCCCCGTCTTCGTGGAACGCCTCGTCGGCGAGTGCGACGGGGACCTCGTGCTCGAGGACCCGCGCGCCGATCGTGCGCAGCACCTTGCGGGTCTCCGCCTGCGCCCAGACGGCGCCGAACATGCCGGTCGTCGCGCCGATCACGGCCGCCGGCTTGTCGCGGAGCGGCGTCGACTCGATCGGTCGCGAGACCCAGTCGAGCGCGTTCTTCAGCACGCCCGGGATCGACGCGTTGTACTCGGGCGTCGAGATCAGGACCGCGTCGGCTTCCCTGATCGCTCGCTTCAGGTCGGCGACCGCGGGCGGCGTCGGCTCCCCGGCCTCTCGGTCCGCGTCGTAGGGCGGGATGGCCGCGAGGCCGTTCCACAGCTCCAGCTCGACATGGCCCGGCAGGTGACGCGTCGCCGTGCCCAGCAGCCGGGTGTTGTGGGAGTCCCGCCGCAGCGAGCCCGAGAGGCCGAGGATCCGCATGTCCCTAGGCCTCCGAACCCAGCTCCAGGTGGACGCTGAGGACGACCTCGTCGCCGAGGGCCTTGCGTCCGCCGGGGGCCTCCATCTGCCACGTGAGCCCGTAGTCGTTGCGGTCGAGCACGGTCTCGAGCTCGACGGCGAGGATCTTGTTCCCGGCGGGGCCGTCAATCGGCCCGTGGATGCGTCCGAGAGCGGTTACCGGCCGCGTGGCGCCGCGGATCGTGAGCTCGCCCTCGGCCGTCAGCTCCTCGCCGTCCTGCTTGACCGACGTCGAGCGGAACTCGACGGTCGGATGGTTCTCGACGTCGAAGAAGTCCGCGGCGAGCACGTGGCCCCGGAGGTCGGGCTGCCGGATGCCGATGCTCTCGACCGGAACCGTGCCCTCGATCGAGAGGCCGCTCTCGCCGGCGACGAGACGGCCGGAGACGTCCTCGAAGCCGGCGCGGAACGTCGAGATCAGGTGCTTGACCGAGAACTCGGCCGTGGAATGGATCGGGTCGACGACCCAGGTACCGGTGGGGACCTGCGTGCTGGTTACGGACATGAGACTCCTCTTAGAAATCGGACTACGGTCCGTTTGAGCTTAGAGGACTACGGTCCGGTTATCAAGAGGCACGAAAAAACGCCGCGCCCCCGAGGGGGACGCGGCGTCGGTACGACGTCGAAGCTGTCCGGTGCGCCTACGCTGCGAGCGGGTGGACCTCGAAGTCCTCGGTCTCCGCGAGGTGCTGGTGCGAGGGGCAGTAGCCGTTCTGCGGCAGCGGCACGCGCTGGCACGCCGTGCCCTTGCGCGTCGTCGCCCGGCACTGGAGCGGGTTGCCGTTGACGTCGTAGCCCGTCTTGGGCTGGCGCGAGAGGAACTCGTCCGCGCAGCTCAGATAGCGGCGGATGATCATGTAGACGCGCTCCTGCGACGCCATCGGGAAGTAGACCCGGATGTCGTTGAAGAGCGTCCGCGCCGGACGGGCGAAGTAGTGGCGGTCGTAGGCGAGGCGCTCGACCGCCGCCTCGCAGGCGCGCAGTACCCGCTCGTGGTTGGTCGCGTGGCCCAGGCACCCCTCCTCGCCTTCGAGGATGTCCCCGGCCACCTGCCGGTAGATCGCACGGCTGAATTGGTACATGCTGCTGTCTACTCCCTTGGCGCCTGAACCCCTACGTCCCGAACGCGGGCGAGTATCCGGCTCGCCCATGAAGCTGAAAACGTTCGCTTTGTTAACTCAGCGTTAAGTGCCCGGTCCGCCCGTCAGGGGAAGCGCTTCCGGGCCTCCATCGACACCAACGTTCGAGGGAGCGAAAACTTGACGCTCTCTTATGACCAGCGTTGGAATCGGGTATCGGCGCGGGCGACCACGTGGTGGAGATCGAGGCCCGGATCGGTGGACGGGAAGTCGCGCCGGGCGTGGGCTCCGCGCGTCTCCTCGCGGATGAGGCCGCACGCGCCGACGAGTCGCACGAGCGGATGCGGATCCTGCAAGAGGGCGCCCAGGCCCTCGGCATCGCGCTCGAGGCCGGCGTGGCGCCAGAGCGCCTCGCGGCTCGGCTGGAGGTCGACCCGGGGCGGCGGCTCGGCGGCGCGCGCCGGCTCGTGGCCGAGCAGCGGCGGCTCCTCGAGGGCCGCGCGCGCGGCCCTCGCGCCGTAGACGAAGCACTCCGACAGGGAGTTGGAAGCCAATCGATTCGCGCCGTGGAGTCCCGTGCACGCGCACTCGCCGACGGCGAAGAGGCTCGGCAGGGTCGAGCGCGCGTCGAGCTCGGTGGCGATCCCGCCCATCATGTAGTGGGCGGCCGGGGACACGGGGATGCGCTGGCGACCCGGGTCGATCCCGACCTGCATGAGCTTGGCGACGATGTTCGGGAACAGCGCGGCGTCCACCCCGGTCATGTCCAGCTCCACCGCCGGCGCACCGGTCTGGATGAGCTGGTTGAAGACCGCGCGGGCGACCTCGTCGCGCGGCGCCAGCTCGTCTACGAAGCGCTCGCCGTCGGCGCCGTGGAGGGTCGCGCCCTCCCCCCGGATGGCCTCGGTGACGAGGAAGCCGTCGGCGCCGCCGACGCCCGCGATCGCCGTCGGGTGGAACTGGACGAGCTCGAGGTCGGCGAGCGCGGCGCCGGCG
>JAOPZQ010000181.1 GCA_025964075.1 Solirubrobacterales bacterium
AGGAGGGCGGCGCCGTCGAGGTGGACGAGATCGTCGCCGTGACGATGGGGCCCGACTCCGCCGTGCGCGCGCTGCACAAGGCGGTCTCGCTGGGCGCCGATCGCTCCGTGCACCTGTCCGACGAGGCGCTCGCGGGCTCCGACGTCGCGGCGACGGGCTACGCGCTGGCGAAGGCGCTCGAGAAGGAGCAGCCGGACCTCGTCCTGCTGGGCCAGCAGTCCGACGACGGCGAGTGCTACACGATCGGCGCCGTGGTGGCCGACCACCTGCAGATGCCCTCGCTGACGCAGGTGATCAAGATGGACATCGCCGAGGGCAAGCTCCGCTGCGAGCGTCAGGCCGAGTACGGCTACGACACCGTCCAGATCGAGCTGCCCGCCGTGATCTCCGTCGGCGACGCGATCAACGAGCCGCGCTACCCGTCGCTCAAGGCGATCATGGGCGCGAAGAAGAAGCCGCTCGACAAGCTCGGCATCGCCGACGCCGGCATCGAGGCCGGCCAGGTGGGCGCGGACGGCTCGCGCGTCGCGTGCGGCGAGTTCCACGACCCCGAGGCGAAGCCGGCCGGCCAGATCATCGAGGACGAGGACACGAACGAGACCGTCGAGAAGATCCTCGCCTGGCTCGACGAGAGGAAGCTGATCTAGATGGCGGACATCCTGACCTACGTCCTCCACTACCAGGGGGCGTTCAACAAGAACTCCCTCGGCGCCGTCTCCGAGGCCGCTGCGCGCGCCGCCGAGATCGGCGGCGAGTGTCACGCGGTCGTGGTCGGCGGCGACGACCTCAGCGACGAGCTCTGTCAGACGCTCGGCAAGTACGGCGCGACCAAGGTCTTCCGCGCCAAGGGCCAGCCCGAGGGCCTCGCCCAGCCCGTCGTCGATGTGATGGCCAAGGTCATCGACGAGAACGGCCAGGCCTACGCGCTGTTCGGCGGCGGCCTGCTCGGCTTCGAGATCGGCGCCGGGCTCGCCGCGCGCAAGCACGCCGGCGTGACGATGGAGGTCACCGCGGTCGAGGCGAAGGACGGCAAGCTCGTCGCCCACCGGCCGATCCTCCAGGACTCGAAGATCTCGGTCTCCGACTACCGGGGCGACCTCGGGATCATCATCGGGCGCATCAACGCGTTCGAGATCAAGGAGTCGAACGACGGCGCGGCCGAGGTGGTCGACGTCGACGTCGAGCTCTCCCCCTGGTCGACGAAGGCGACGATGGTCGAGCGCGGCGAGCAGCGCGGCGCCGACGTCAACATCGAGGACGCGAACATCCTCGTCGCGGGCGGCCGCGGCCTGGGCAAGGCCGAGGGCTTCGAGCAGCTGGAGGAGCTCGCCGGCGCGCTCGGCGGCGCGGTGGCCGCCACCCGCGCGGTGGTGGACGCCGGCTGGTACCCGTACGCGGCCCAGATCGGCCAGACGGGCAAGACCGTCTCGCCGAAGCTGTACCTCGCCGCCGGCATCTCCGGCGCGATCCAGCACAAGGTCGGCATGCAGTCCTCGGAGAACATCGTCGCGATCAACAAGGACTCGAACGCCCCGATCTTCGAGTTCTCCGACCTCGGCATCGTGGGCGACCTCAACAAGATCGTCCCGAAGCTGATCGAGGCCGTGAAGGCGCGGAAGGGCTAGGCATGACGTCGCCGGCCCAGTTCCCACCTCCGGTCGATCCGGAGCAGGAGTTCATCGGCGCGCCGACCGATCCCGAGGACGAGCGGATCGAGGTCGGCGTCGCCATCGTCGGCGGCGGCCAGGCGGGCCTGTCGTGCGCGATCCGGCTCCTGCAGCTGCTCGAGGACGACCCGGAGCTGACCGAGAAGCTCGGGGAGGTCCCGGTCGCCGTGATCGAGAAGGGGCGCGTCCCGGGAGCGCACCAGCTTTCGGGCGCGGTCATGAACCCGAGCTCGATCCGGGAGCTGTTCCCCGACCTGGGGCCCGGGGACTGGCCGAACTTCGGCGAGATCTCCAAAGAGCGCGTGTACTTCATGCTCAACAGCAAGCGCGCGATCCCGCTCGTGCCGACGCCGCCGCCGTTCCGCAACCACGGCAACTACGTCATCTCGGTCGCCGAGTTGAACCGGTGGCTCGGCGCGAAGGCGGAGGAGGCCGGCGCCTACATCCTCGCGGAGACGAGCGCGGCCAAGCTCCTCGTCGACGACGGCCGCGTGGTCGGCGTGCGCTCCGGCGACAAGGGCCGCGGCAAGCAGGGCGAGGAGCTCGGCAACTTCGAGCCCGGCTCGGACGTGATCGCCAAGGCGACCGTCCTCGCGGAGGGCACGTGGGGCCACCTGACGGGCGCCGCGATCCCGCACTTCGACCTCTCGACGACGGGCGACCCGCAGGTCTGGGCGCTCGGCGTCAAGGAGGTCTGGGAGGTCGAGGAGCCGCTCGACAAGGTCATCCACACGCTGGGCTGGCCGCTGCGCCCGCAGGCGAAGTACAAGGAGTTCGGCGGCTCGTGGATCTACCCGATGAACCGCGAGGGCGAGAAGCCGAAGGTCTCGATCGGGTACGTCGTGCGGCTGAACTACAGGGACGCGAAGCTCTCCACCCACGACGTCCTCCAGGAGTTCAAGCTCCACCCGCTCGTCAAGAAGATCCTCGAGGGCGGGAAGCGGGTCGCCTGGGGCGCGAAGGCGATCCCCGAGGGCGGCTACTGGGCGATGCCGAGGCTGTACGCCCCCGGCATGGTGATCTGCGGGGACGCGGGCGGCCTCGTCAACGTGCCGAAGCTCAAGGGCGTCCACTACGCGATCAAGTCGGGGAAGCTCGCCGCGGAGGAGATCTACAAGCAGCTGAAGATGGGCTCGCACGACTTCTCCGCCTACCACGACACGGTCATGGCCTCCGAGATCGGCACGGACCTCTACGAGACCCGCAACATGGAGCAGCCGTTCGCCAGGGGCCTGATCGTCGGCGGCGCGATCGCCAACGCGATGGTGATCACCAAGGGCCGGTTCCCCGGCGGCCACTGGAAGACGCACCGCGACGCGGACGAGCCGATCCTGCGCACGAACCGCGACCGGCGCTATCCCAAGCCCGACGGCAAGTACACGTTCGACAAGCTCTCGAGCGTGTTCATCACCGGCAACTCGACTCGCGACGACGCGCCCAACCACATCCGCATCCAGGAGAAGGTGCCGCGCGAGCTCGCCGAGATGTGGGCCTACATGTGCCCGGCCGGCGTGTACGAGATCCCGGACGATGCGCCGGAGAACGGCACCGTCGACCTGATCGTCAACTACACGAACTGCGTCCAGTGCGGGGCGATCACGGCCAAGGGCGGTCGCCTCACCCCGCCCGAGGGCGGCGACGGTCCGGTGTACCAGATCACCTGAGCGGAGGGCGGCCGCCGGTAGATCGGAAGATAACACGTCTGAAAAACAGTCACCCAAAACAGACCC
>JAOPZQ010000200.1 GCA_025964075.1 Solirubrobacterales bacterium
CCGGGCGGCAAGGGCGTCAACGTCGCCCGGGCGATCAAGCGCCTCGGGCGTCCCGTCATCGCCACGGGCTTCGCCGGCGGCGCCACCGGCACGCGCATCGTCGAGGCGCTGACCGAGGAGTCCGTCCTCAACGACTTCGTGCGCATCCGCGAGGAATCGCGCACGAACACGGTCGTCGTCGACCCCACGAGCGGCGAGCACACCGAGATCAACGAGCGAGGCCCGGCGGTGTCCCGGCAGGAGCTCGAGCTCTTCCGCGACAAGCTGCTCTACCTCGCGCAGGGCGCCTCGATGGTCGTGTTCGCCGGGTCGCTGCCGCGCGACGTGCCGAGCGACGTGTACGCGGGCATGATCCGCGACGTGCGCCGGGCCGGCGTCCTCACCGTGGTCGACACCGACGGCGAGCCGCTGCGGGCCGCCGTGCGCGCGGAGCCCGACATCGTCTCGCCGAACGTCACCGAGGCAGAGGAGCTCGTGGGCCACGAGTTCAACGACGACGAGGACATGCAGATCGCCGTCGGCGAGATGGTGCACCTCGGCGCCGGGGAGGGGATCATGACCGTGCCCGACGGCTGCTTCGCCCGCGTCGTCGAGGAGAGCGGCCCGCAGCTCTACCGCGTGCGGATCGCGGCGCTCGAGCCGCGCGCGACGGTGGGGTCGGGCGACGCGTTCCTCGCCGGCTACGTGAGCGCGCGCTACCTCGGGCTCCCGCCGATCGAGTGCCTGCGCCTGGGCGTCGCCTGCGGGGCGGAGTCGACGCAGCACTTCGGCGCCGGTGTGCTCGACCCGAACCGGGTCGACCGCCTGCTGCCCGAGGTCGAGGTGATCGCCCTCAGCACGGCCGCCGTGTCCTGACCCGCTGGTAGCATCGAGAGACCGTCCCGGTTGCCGCCGAGGCGGTTCCAGGCCTCGTTTCGGTGGGGCCGTTTCGTCCGCCCCGACGCCTAGGGTTCATATATGGAAGTAGAGATCGGTCGTGGCAAGAAGGCGCGTCGCGCGTACGGGTTCGACGACGTGGCGATCGTGCCCTCACGACGCACGCGCGACCCCGACGACGTCGACGTGTCGTGGACGCTGGGCCCCTACCGGTTCGCCCTGCCGCTGCTCGCGGCCGCCGTCGACGGCGTCGTGTCGCCCGAGACGGCCGGGATCATCGGGAAGCTCGGCGGGCTGGCCGTCCTCAACCTCGAGGGGATCTTCACGCGCTACGAGGACGCCGACGAGCAGCTCGAGCGGATCGCCACGCTGCCACGCGACCTCGCGACGCGCGAGATGCAGGAGATCTACGCCGAGCCGGTCAAGCCCGAGCTGATCCGCCAGCGGATCGAGGAGATCAAGGCTCAAGGCGTCGTCGCGGCCGCCTCGCTGACGCCCCAGCGGGTCCGCAAGTACTACGAGATCGCGCTCGACGCCGGGCTCGACATCCTCGTGATCCAGGGCACGGTGGTCTCGGCCGAGCACGTCTCGCAGACGACCGAGCCGCTGAACCTGAAGGAGTTCATCCGCCAGGTGGACGTCCCCGTCGTCGTGGGCGGCTGTGCGTCCTACCACACCGGCCTGCACCTCATGCGGACCGGCGCCGCCGGCGTCCTCGTCGGCGTCGGGCCGGGTCAGATCTGCACCACTCGGGGCGTGCTCGGGATCGGCGTCCCCCAGGCGACGGCGATCGCGGACGTCTCCGCCGCCCGCTCGCAGCACATGCTCGAGACCGGCGAGTACGTGCGCGTGATCGCGGACGGCGGCATGAAGAACGGCGGCGACGTGGCCAAGGCCATCGCCTGCGGCGCCGACGCGGTGATGCTGGGATCGACCCTCGCCAAGGCCGTCGAGGCGCCCGGGCGGGGCTACAACTGGGGCATGGCGACGTTCCATCCGACGCTCCCGCGGGGCACGCGCGTGGCGACGCCGCCCGGCGGCACGCTCGAGGAGATCATCACCGGGCCCGCCCGCGAGAACGACGGGACGTTCAACCTGATGGGCGCGCTCCGAACCTCGATGGCGACGTGCGGCTACCGCGACATCGCGGAGTTCAACCGGGCCGAGCTGATGGTCGCCCCGGCGCTGCAGACCGAGGGCAAGGCGCTCCAGCGCGAGCAGCAGGTGGGCATGGGGGCGGCCGGCCGCACGGTCGCGGCGCCCGAGCGCACCGAGGAGCCGGTCGGAGCGTGAGCGTCAGCCGGACGACTCGCGACCCCTCCGAGTTGCGAGCCTGGACGGCGAGCGGACGGCTGGCGCGAGAGCGCGTGACCCGGTGACCGTCCACCACGCGGTCACCGACGCTCCGCGCGCGCCGGTGCCCTCGACGGCGACCGACGAGGTCGTCGTGCTCGACTACGGGGGCCAGTACTCGCAGCTGATCGCCCGCCGCGTGCGCGAGCTCGGCGTGTTCTCCGAGCTGCTGCCGCACCACGTCGGCGCCGAGGAGGTCCGGCGCCGTGCCCCGAAGGGCCTGATCCTCTCCGGGGGCCCGGCATCCGTGTACGCGGACGGCGCGCCGCGCCTCGATCCGCAGCTGCTCGAGCTCGGCATCCCCGTGCTCGGCATCTGCTACGGCATGCAGCTCCTCGTGCGCGAGCTCGGCGGCCGGGTCGAGGGCGCCGAGGTCGGCGAGTTCGGCCGCTCGGAGCTCACGGTGCAGGAGCCGGGCCGGCTGCTCGCGGGGCTTCCGCGGGAGCAGACCTGCTGGATGTCCCATCGCGACACCGTCTATTCCGCGCCGCCGGGGTTCACCGCGCTGGCGTCGTCGACCGCCTCGCCGGTCGCCGCCGTCGAGTCCGTGGAGCGCGGCGTGTACGGGATCCAGTTCCACCCCGAGGTGGTGCACACGCCCTACGGCCAGACGATCCTCCAGCGCTTCCTCGAGGACGTCTGCGTCTGCGAGCGCACCTGGTCGCCGGCGTCGGTCGTCGAGGACCAGGTGGCGCGGATCCGGGAGCAGGTGGGCTCGGGGCACGTCATCTGCGGGCTCTCGGGCGGGGTCGACTCCTCGGTCGCGGCGCTGCTCGTGCACCGCGCGGTCGGCGACCAGCTCACGTGCATCTTCGTCGACCACGGCTTCATGCGGAAGAACGAGGGCGAGCAGGTCATCGCCGCGTTCCGCGACCACTTCAAGGTGCCGTTGGTGGCCGTCGACGCGGGTGAGCGCTTCCTCAACCGGCTCGCCGGCGTCACCGACCCGGAGGCGAAGCGCAAGGCCATCGGCGCGGAGTTCATCCGCGTGTTCGAAGAGGAGGCTCGCCGCGTCGGCGACGCGCACTACCTCGTCCAGGGAACGCTCTACTCCGACGTGATCGAGTCCGGCGGCGGCACCGGGGCCGCGACGATCAAGTCCCACCACAACGTGGGCGGCCTTCCCGACGACCTGCAGTTCGACCTCGTCGAGCCGCTGCGCTCCCTGTTCAAGGACGAGGTGCGGGCCGTGGGCGCGGAGCTCGGCCTACCGGAGCGCCTCGTGTGGCGCCAGCCGTTCCCCGGCCCGGGACTGGCGATCCGGATCGTCGGCGGTGAGGCCACCCGCGAGCGCCTGAACGTCCTGCGCGAGGCCGACGCGATCCTCCAGGACGAGATCCGCAAGGCCGGCCTCTACCGCGAGCTCTGGCAGTCGTTCTGCGTCCTGCCCGACATCCGGACGGTGGGCGTCCAGGGTGACGAGCGCACCTACGGCCACGTCGTCGTGATCCGCGCCGTCACGAGCGACGACGCGATGACGGCCGACTGGGCCCGTCTGCCCTACGACCTGCTCGAGCAGATCGCCTCGCGCATGATCGGCGAGATCCGCGAGGTCAACCGGGTCGTCCTCGACATCACGTCGAAGCCTCCCGGCACCATCGAGTGGGAATAGCGGCCGGCCGTCCACCCGATACGGGTGAGACGCGGTCGAGACTGACCTGACACTGCGCGGGGCCGTGACGCCCGCGGATACTCGCTCCCACAGGGAAGGCAATCCTATTTGGGAGGAACCATGGTCTTTGTCAGTCGCAATCCGATGTGGTGGCTCGCGGGCACGGCGGTGTCGCTGATCATCGCCGCGATCCTCTACTTCGCCGTCATCAAGTCGAGCAACGACACCGCGAACAACGCGATCAAGCAGAGCCAGAAGCAGGCTCAGCAGCTCATCAACAGCGCCACCAAGCAGGTTCAGTCCGCCACCAAGTCGGCCACCAGCTCCGGCGGCGGCGCCCCTTCGGCCGCCCAGACCGCCGTCGAAAAGGCCGCCAAGCTCGCCGCCTGCGTCACCGCGGCCGGCACGGACGTCACGAAGGTCCAGGCCTGCCAGGCGCAGTACCAGTAGCGCTTACCAAGCTCACGACCAGGACCAGCGCCGCGCCCGGCTCCGCTCATCGGGGCCGGGCGCACAGCGCTATCATGATCCGCCGCCGCGCGGGAGTGGTCCGCGCGCATTTCCATGCCATGAAGACCTACGTCGCCACACCCAAGGATCGCGAGCGCAACTGGCTCGTCGTCGACGCCACCGGGCAGACGCTCGGGCGCCTCGCGACCCGCATCGCCGACGCGCTGCGTGGCAAGCGCAAGCCGACCTACACGCCGCACGTCGACACGGGTGACTTCGTGGTCGTGGTGAACGCCGAGAAGATCTCGGTGACCGGCAACAAGCGCCAGGACAAGAAGTACTACCGGCACTCCGGCTATCCGGGTGGCCTCCGCGAGCGCACGCTCGAGGAGATGCTCGCCCGCCGTCCGGAAGAGGTGATCCGCCTCGCGGTCAAGGGGATGCTGCCCCGAAACCGCCTTGCTCGCAAGCAGCTCACGAAGCTCAAGGTCTACGCGGGCCCGGACCATCCCCACACCGCCCAGCAGCCGCAACCGATGGAGATCGACCCCGCGTGACCGAGCAGCCGCCCCAGGACGACCAGCAGCCCGAGGCCGAGGAGACGCCGGCCGTCGAGGCCGAGGCCCCCGAGGCTCCGGCCGAGGAGGCCGCTCCCGTGGAGGAGTCCCCGGCCGAGGAGGCCGCTCCGGCCGAGCCGGTCGCCGCCGAGGAAGCCGCTCCGGCCGAGCAGCCCGCTCCGGCGGAGCCGGTCGCCGCGGAGCAAGCCGCGCCGGCGGACGAAGCCGCTCCGGCCGAGGAGGCGCCCGCTCCCGCGGAGCCGGTCGCCGCGGAGCAGGCCGCACCGGCCGAGCCCGCCGGTCCGGCCGAACCGGTCGCCGCGGAGCCCGCCGCTCCGGCCGAGGGCGAAGCCGCTCCCGACGACGAGCTCCTCCCCGAGACGCCCCGCGTGAAGCCGGAGATCCCCGGCGCCGACCTCGAGCCCGACATCGTGCTCGAGGGCACGGAGGCCGCCTATGGCGAGGACGACGAGGAGGGCGGCCCCGAGGGGTCGGGCTCCGCCGACGACGGCGAGCCCGAGTCGCAGCCGATCTCCGACGCGATGATCGACCTCGCCGCGGGAGCTCGGTACCCCGGCACCGGCAAGCGCAAGACGTCGGTCGCCCGCGTGATCCTTCGCCCCGGCGACGGAAGCTACGTCGTCAACGGCAAGACGCTCGAGAACTTCTTCCCCCGCGCCACCCTGCAGCGCAACATCCGCCAGCCGCTCGAGGCGGTCGGCTACGAGTCGCGGATGGACGTCGTGGCCAAGATCCACGGCGGCGGCGTCTCCTCCCAGGCGGGCGCCCTGCGGCACGGCATCTCCCGCGCGCTCATCCTCGCGGACCCGAACCTGCGCGGCGAGCTCAAGCGGCGCGGCTTCCTGACGCGCGACCCGCGGGTCAAGGAGCGCAAGAAGGCCGGGCTCAAGAAGGCGCGCAAGCGCCCGCAGTTCTCGAAGCGGTAGCTTGACCCGCCAGCTCTTCGGCACCGACGGCGTCCGTGGGATCGCCGGCGAACACGTGACGGCCGAGCTGGCGCTGGGCCTCGCCCGCGCCGCGGTGGCGCACACCGGCCGCGAGCGTCCGCGCGTGCTGATCATCCGGGACCCGCGCGAGTCGGGCGAGATGCTCGAGTCCGCCGTCGCCGCGGGCGCCAGCGCCGCCGGTGGGGAGGTGCTGCTCGGGGGCGTCCTGCCGACGCCCGCCGCGCCACTCCTCATCCGCCGCTACGGGCTCGACCTCGGCGTCGTCATCTCGGCCTCGCACAACCCGTTCCACGACAACGGCATCAAGTTCTTCGGCGCCGACGGGGACAAGCTCTCCGACGAGCGCGAGGAGGCGATCGAGGCCCATCTCACGAACTCGCGGCCGCCGGGCATGAACACGGGCATCGGCCGCGTGCAGCCGCTCCACGGGACGCTCGAGGACTACCTCCGCGAGCTCCATACGCGCTTCGCCGACCTCGACCTGACCGGGCGCCGCATCCTCCTCGACTGCGCCAACGGCGCCACGTACCGCGCCGCGCCGGAGATCTTCCGCCGCCTCGGGGCCACGGTCGAGTCGATGGCGACCGACCCCGACGGGCGCAACATCAACGCCGGGTGTGGCTCGACCCACATCGAGCCGCTCGTGGCCCAGATGAGCGACGGCGACTTCGACGCCGGCTTCGCCTTCGACGGCGACGGCGACCGCGTGCTCGCCGTCGACCGTGGCGGCCGCGTCGTCGACGGCGACGAGCTGATCGCCTTGGCGGCCGTCCACCTGCGCCGCGGCGGCGGCCTCCGGGGCAACGGCGTCGCGGTGACGGTGATGACGAACTACGGCTTCCACACGGCGATGCGCGCGGCGGACATCGAGGTGGCGACGACGCCGGTCGGCGACCGCTATGTCCTCGAGGCCCTGCGCGAGCGCGACTGGGCGCTCGGCGGCGAGCAGTCCGGCCACATCATCGACCTCGGCTTCAACGCCACCGGCGACGGGATCGCCAGCGCGCTGCTCACGCTCGAGGCGCTCGAGGGCGGCGACCTCGCGGACCGCCACGCGATGGAGAAGCTGCCGCAGCGACTGGTGAACGTCCGCGTGGCCGACCGGCGCGCGGCGGGCGAGGCGCCCGAGGTCGCCGAGGCGGTCGCGCGGGAGGCTGCGGAGCTCGAAGGGCGCGGCCGCGTCCTGGTGCGCGCGAGCGGCACCGAGCCGCTCGTCCGCGTGATGGTCGAGGCGCCCACCGACGACGAGGCCGCCGACGTATGTGGGCGGCTCGTCGCCCTGGTCGAACGGGTCGGCGGCAGCGGCTAGAATCCTCGCCCGGAGCCGTCCCGGTGGCGGCTCTCGTGGTTCTACCCGGAGGTTCGCCCCTATGTGCGGAATCGTCGGCTACGTCGGCGGACGGCCCGTCCGGGAGATCCTGCTGGCGGGTCTCGAGAAGCTCGAATATCGCGGCTATGACTCGGCCGGCATCTCCCTGCTGCGCGGCGCGCGCATCGAGTCGGTGCGGGCGGTGGGGAACCTGAGCGCGCTGCGCGAGCGCGTCGAGGCCACGGATCGTGAGGGAGGCGGCGTCGCCGTGGCAGATCTGCCCGCCACGACGGGCATCGGGCACACGCGCTGGGCCACGCACGGCCGCGTCAGCGAGGAGAACGCCCACCCGCACACCGACACGGGCGACCGGGTTCACATCGTCGTCAACGGCATCGTCGAGAACTTCCTCGCGCTCAAGCAGCGCCTCGTCTCCGAGGGATGCGTCTTCACATCCGAGACCGACGCCGAGGTGATCGCCCACCTCGTCTCCCAGCACTACGACGGCGATCTCGGGGAGGCCGTCCGGCAGGCCTACAACGAGCTTCGCGGCCACTACGCGTTCGTCGCGATGAGCGCGGCGGAGCCGGGCGTCGTCGTCGGCGCCCGCAAGGAGTGCCCGCTCGTCGTCGGCCGCGGCGAGGGCGAGCAGTTCATCGGCTCCGCGATCCCCGCGTTCCTCTCGGAGACCCGTCGCGTGCAGTACATCGAGAACGACGAGATCGTGGTCCTGCGCCCCGAGGGCGTGGAGTTCCGCAGCGCGGCCGGCGAGCTTCTCGAGCGCCCGATCGAGGAGATCGACTGGGACGAGGAGACCGCCGAGAAGGGCGGCTACGAGACGTTCATGCTCAAGGAGATCCACGACCAGGCCGAGGCCGTGGCCGAGACCATCGCCGACCGCACGGTGCGGCCCGACGGCGTCGACCTCGGGGACCTGGGCACGATCGACGACGACTTCCTGCGGACGCTCCGCCGCGTCGTCATCATCGGCTGCGGCACCGCCTACCACGCCGGTCTGATCGGCCGCTACGCGATCGAGGAATGGGCGCGCGTGCCGGTGGAGATGGACATCGCCTCCGAGTACCGCTACCGCAACCCGGTGCTCGGCCCTCACGACCTCGTCGTCGCGATGTCGCAGTCGGGCGAGACGGCGGACACGCTCGCGGCGATGCGCCTCGCGCGGGAGAAGGGCGCGAAGGTGCTCGCGGTGACGAACATCATGGGGTCCCAGGCCACGCGCGACGCCGACGGCTACCTCCTGACTCGCGCCGGCCTCGAGGTCAGCGTCGCGGCGACGAAGACGTTCACCGCGCAGATGGCCGCGATGTACCTCCTCGCCCTGCGCCTGGCCGAGCTGCGAGGCACCCTCCCCACGGAGCGCCTGACGGAGCTCGTGGCGCAGCTCAAGCGGATACCCCACGCCATCGACGAGGTCATCGCCGACACCGAGGGCGCGATCGAGGCGGCGGCCGAGGCGCACCACGGCGCCGAGTTCTTCCTCTACCTCGGGCGCCACGTCGGGTTGCCGGTGGCGCTCGAGGGGGCGCTGAAGCTCAAGGAGATCTCCTACATCGCCACCGACGCCTACGCGGCGGGCGAGATGAAGCACGGGCCGATCGCCCTGCTCTCCGAGGCGACGCCGGTCGTCGCCGTCGCCACGGACTCTCCCGTCCTCGACAAGGTGATGTCGAACGTGCAGGAGGTGCGCGTCCGCGGCGCCCACGTGATCGCGGTCGCCAGCGCCGGCAACGTCGACATCGGCGAGCACGCCGACGAGGTCCTGCGCGTGCCCGACGTGGACTGGATGCTCACCCCGCTCATCGCCGTGATTCCCCTGCAGCTCCTGGCCTACCGCATCGCGCGCAAGCGCGGGCTGAACGTCGATCAGCCGCGGAACCTGGCCAAGACCGTGACGGTCGAGTAGCGCGGCGTGCCTCTGCCCGCCTGGCTCGATCCTCTCTACGACGCGGCGAGCCAGCGCGCGGCCGACCGCTGGGCGATCGAGGAGGTGGGCATCCCCAGCCTCGACCTGATGGAGCGGGCGGGCCGTGCGCTCGCCGACCACGCCGGCGAGCTCGCGCCGTCGGGGCGCATCGTCGTCGCTTGCGGCAAGGGCAACAACGGCGGCGACGGGCTCGTCGCGGCGCGTGCCCTCCGCGAGATCGGCCGCGACGTCGACGTGCTCCTCGTGGGGCCGGCCGACGAGCTCCAGGCGGACGCGCGCGCGAACCTCGAGCGGCTTCCCGGGCCGCCGCCGCGTCCGTTCGAGTCGCGCGCGCTCGCCGGAGCGTCG
>JAOPZQ010000237.1 GCA_025964075.1 Solirubrobacterales bacterium
TCCGCATCGGCCCGACGCGGTCGCCGAGCTCGTGCGCGACGAGCAGCGCGGCCCCGAGCGCGGTGCCGGCGTCGCCGGAGGCCGGCTGCGCCCATACGTCCGCGAACGGACCCTCGCGCCAGATCCGCGAGTTCGCGACGCAGTTCAGCGCGACGCCGCCGGCCAGCGTCAGGCTGCGCTCCCCGGTGCGCTCGCGCAGCCAGCCGGCGAGCTCGAGGAGGACCTCCTCGAGGCGGCGCTGCACGCTGGCGGCGAGGTCGGCGTGCGCCGGGGTCCATCCGCGCTCGCCGTCCCCGAGCGCCGGCGCCCAGCGGGACAGGTCCATCGGGGCGACGGAGAACCCCCCGGCGCCGTCGGCGCGCACGAGCTCGCGCAGCGCGTCGAGGTGCCGCGGGCGCCCGTAGGACGCCATCGCCATGACCTTGTACTCGTCCGAGGAGGGCCGGAAGCCGAGGTGGGCGGTGAGCTCCTCGTACCAGAGGCCGAGCGAGTCGGGCAGGGCCTGAGCGGCGAGGGGCTCGAGCCGCGCGCCGTCCCAGTGCGCGGCGAGGTGGGAGGTGCGCTCTCCGCGGCCGTCGAGCACGAGCACCGCCGAGGTCGGCGCGGGCGCGGCCAGGCACGCCGACGCCGCGTGGGCGCAGTGATGGGGGACGAAGCGGACCCGTCCGGGGTCGAGGTCCGGGAGCGCGGTCGCGAGGAAGCGCGGAGCCCGCTCGACGTAGAGGGTGCGCAGCCCTTCCCACTCGTCGCGCGTCAGGTCCGCGCCGACCGGAGCCGCGAGGCGCGGGTCATAGGAGTAGGCGACCGCGTCGAGGTCGGTCGCCGCCACGCCCGCGCGCTCGAGGCAGAACCGGATTGCCTGCTCGGGCAGCTCCCACGTCGAGAACGGCACGGGGATCTTCCCGTGCTTGCGCCGGGAGAAGCGCTCCTCCTCGGCCGCGGCGACGATCCGCCCGTCGACGACGAGCGCCGCCGCCGGGTCGTGGAAGACGCCGTTGACACCCAGGACGTGCACGCCCGGCCCCGGCGATCTCAGGCCGCCCGGCGCGGACGGGACTGATGCTCGGCGACGATGCTCAGCCGCGCCAGCGCGGCCCGCAGCACTCGCGACACCTGCATCTGGGAGACGCCGATCCGCTCGGCGATCTCCGTCTGCGACAGCCCGCCGAAGAAGCGGAGCGTCAGCACCTCGCGCTCGCGCTGGGTGAGGACGTGCAGGACGGACGCCACCGTCCCGCGGTCCTCTACGAGCTCGTACCCCGCCTCGTCCCGGCCGAGGCGCTCGGCCAGCGTCAGCATCTCGCCGTCGTGGCCGGCGGCGGACGCGTCGAGCGGCACCCGGTCGGTCGACGCCGCGGCGCCGAGCGCCTCGACGACCTCCTCCTCCGTGTTCCCCAGGTGCTCCGCCAACCGGCCCACGGTCGGCTTGCGCTCACCCGCCCGCGTGAGCTCGTCGGTCGCGCGCCGCACCGCCATGACTCGCTCCTGCACCGCCCTCGGCACGTGCGCGGTCCACGCGAAGTTGCGGAAGTGACGCCGCAGCTCGCCCAGGATCGTCGGCACCGCGAACGACGTGAACGCGAAGCCACGGCCCGGGTCGTAGCGGTCGACCGCCTTCAGCAGCCCGAGCGCCGCGACCTGCTCGAGGTCCTCGAGCGGCTCCGATCCGCGGGCGTAGCGAAGCGCGAGCTTGCGGGCCATCGGCAGGAACCGCCGCACCAGCTCGTCCCGGTCCTCGGAGCGCCGCTCGGCCGCGTAGCGCCGGAACACGGGGGCGGGGTCGGGGTGCGGGCGCTGCACATGACGTTGGTTAGGCCGAGAACCGGTCGCGCAATCCGAGCCCGTTGCATTTCAACTTCGACCCGGCCGCCCGCGGCGTCGGGCGGCCGGGCCACCGTTCAGGTAACCCGGGCCCCGAGCGACCAAACGGCGGGCGCGCTCAGGCGGTCTCGAGCCGACCGGGGTCGTCCACCATCTCGAGGCGTTCCTCGAGGCGGGTGATGCGGAAGATGCGGTGGACGGCCTCGGGGCCCCGGACGACGGCGAGGCGGCGACCGGAGTCCTCGGCACGCGCGTTGGCGCTGACCACGATGCGCAGGCCGGTCGAGTCCATGAACGCGAGCCCGCGGAGATCGAGGACGAGCATCCGCGGAGCCTGGTCCTCGAGCAGCGCGATCTCCCGCTCGACCCGCGACGCGCTCGAGATGTCGAGCTCGCCGGAGAGGACCAGCCGGACCACGTCGCCCTCCCGCTCGACCGTGAATTCGAGCAACGGCATGCAGCCAAGATAACGTGGCATCGCGCCGGACGCGGAGTAGGCTCTGACCCATTACGTCGGCACGCGACCAACCAGGCCACGACATCGTCGTCATCGGGGCTTCGGCGGGCGGCGTCGAGGCGCTGGTGTCGCTCGTGGGGGTGCTCCCGCCCGACCTCGACGCTGCGGTCTTCGTGGTCCTCCACGTCGCGGCGTCCTCGCGGAGCGTGCTCGCGGAGATCCTGGCCCGCGCCGGCCTCGTGCCGGCGGCTCCGGCGCGGCCCGACGACCAGATCGTCGCCGGCCGGATCCTCGTCGCCCCGCCCGACCACCACCTGCTCCTCGACGCCGGCGGCGTGCGGCTCGACCACGGGCCGAAGGAGAACGGCCATCGGCCGTCGGTGGACGCGCTGTTCCGCAGCGCCGCAGCGGCGTTCGGGCCCCGGGTGGTCGGCGTCGTCCTGTCCGGCAGTCGCGACGACGGCTCGGCCGGTCTGGCCGCGATCAAGGCGGCCGGCGGCGTCGCCATGGCCCAATCGCTGGAGGACGCGCTCTACCCGAGCATGCCGCGGAGCGCGAGTGAGCACGTCGACCTCGACGTCGTCGGGTCGGCGAGGGAGCTCGGCCTCGTCATCGCGGCGCCGGAGCGCCGTCCGGCCGGAGGAGGGACCCCGGTGGCCACCCACCCTGATCCGCCCCCGCCGGTAAGCGGCGGGGGCGACGCCACCGGCCTCACGTGCCCCGAGTGCGGTGGCGCACTGTGGGAGCGCCCCGAGGAGGGCGTCAGCCGGTTCGCGTGCCACGTCGGCCACCGGTACTCCGAGGAGAGCCTGCTCGCGGAGCACGGCGAGACGCTCGAGGCCGCTCTCTGGACCGCGGTGCGGGCGCTGATGGAGCGCGCCGGCCTCCTGCGCCGGCTCGCGGAGCAGGTGCGCGCGGGCCCCGCGTCGATGTCGCACCGCCGGTTCGAGGCGGCCGCGAACGAGGCGGAGCAACACGCCGTGACGATCCGTGACGGCATCCTCGCCGCGTCCTCCGACGCCCGGGAGACCGCGTGACCGACGGCGCCGATTTCGAAGGCCTGCTCGAGTACCTGAAGGCCCATCGCGGCTTCGACTTCACGGGCTACAAGCGCTCCACCCTCCAGCGCCGCGTCGCCAGGCGCATGCAGGCCGCGGGCGTGGAGGACTACGGCGAGTACGTCGACCGCCTCGAGGTCCAGCCGGACGAGTTCTCGGAGCTCTTCAACACGATCCTCATCAACCTGACCGGGTTCTTCCGCGACCCGGACGCCTGGGCCTATCTCCGCAGCGACGTCGTGCCCGAGCTCCTCGCCCGCAAGGAGCCCGGATCGACGATCCGCGTGTGGTCGGCCGGGTGCGCGTCCGGCGAGGAGCCGTACTCGCTCGCGATGGTGCTCGCCGAAGCGCTCGGCGACGAGGCGTTCCTGCGCCGCGTCAAGATCTACGCGACCGACGTCGACGAGGACGCGCTGAACGACGCGCGGCACGCGACCTACGCGTTGAAGGCGGCGGAGGACTGCCCGCCCGAGCTGGCCGAGCGCTTCCTCGAGTCGACGAACCACCGCCTGACGTTCCGCCGCGACCTGCGACGCACGGTCATCTTCGGCCGCAACGACCTCGTCCAGGATGCGCCGATCTCGCACATCGACCTGCTCGCGTGCCGCAACACGCTCATGTACTTCAACGCCGAGACCCAGGGCCGGATCCTCGCCCGGCTGCACTTCGCGCTCGAGAACCACGGCTTCCTCTTCCTCGGCAAGTCGGAGATGCTGATCACCCACGCGAACCTGTTCACGCCGGTGGACGTCAAGCGCCGCGTCTTCACCAAGGTCGCGCGGCCGGCGAACCGCGACCGGTTCGCGTTCGCCGCTCCGCCGGCCGGCGCGACGCCGCTCGAGCCGACGGAGCTCGGCACCGTCCGCCAAGCGGCCCTCGACGCCTCCTCGCAGGCCCAGATCGCCGTCGACGCCGAGGGCCGGCTCGCGATGGCCAGCCGGGCCGCCCGCGAGATGTTCCGCCTGGCGCCGACGGACGTCGGGCGGCCGCTGCGCGACCTCGAGGTGTCCTACCGGCCCCTCGAACTGCGGGTTCCGATCGAGGCCGCGCTGCGGGATCGCGAGGTGCAGAGGCATCGCAGCGTCGAGTGGACGGGGGCGCCGGACGAGCAGCGCCGGGTCGACGTCGACGTCTCGCCGCTGATCGTCTCCGGCGCCGCGGTCGGGGTCCTCGTCGCCTTCGTCGACGTGACGGAGGCGCACACGCTCCAGGAGGATCTCCTGCGCTCGCGCCGCGAGCTCGAGGTCGCCTACGAGGAGCTGCAGTCGACGGTCGAGGAGCTGGAGACGACCAACGAGGAGCTCCAGTCGACGAACGAGGAGCTGGAGACGACCAACGAGGAGCTCCAGTCGACGAACGAGGAGCTCGAGACGATGAACGAGGAGCTCCAGTCGACGAACGAGGAGCTCGAGACCATGAACGAAGAGCTGCGCCTGCGCTCGATCGAGCTCAACCGCGTGAATGCGTTTCTCGAGACCGTGCTCGGCGCAACCAGGCTCGGGGTCATCATCGTCGGGCGGGACGGCCGCATCCAGGCCTGGGACTCCCGGTCAGAGGAGCTCTGGGGTCTTCGCGCCGAGGAGGTGATCGGCCGGGACCTCGACGGGCTCGACATCGGGCTGCCGGTCTCCGAGCTGCGAGAGACGATCCTGTCGCCGGACGGCACCGACGGTCACCATGAGGCCCTTGTGGTGGCCGCGCGCAACCGGCGCGGCGCCCCGATCGCGTGCCGCATCAGCGTCACGCCGGTCGAGACCGACGACCCGGAGCTCAGCGACGGGACGACGATCCTGCTCGTCGAGGAGATCGAGAAGACCGCGACGGAGACGGCGCCTGAGCTGACTCCGTGACGATGCGGCGGGTGGCTGCGCGCACGGCCGCGGCGCGCGCCAGCACCTCCGGAGTCGCCGAGAGATTGCGCTCGTACTGCCCGCGCAGCTCGACGAGTCGTTCGGCGAGCGCGGTCGTGATCTCGGGCCCGGGAAGGCGACGCACCTCGGCGACGTGTCCGGGCGACGTCCGCACCCGGTGGTTCCGGCTGCTCGACGGCGCGACGCTGGCGAGCCCCTTGGGCGGATCGCCCAGCAGCAGCCACGAGCCGTCGGCCCGCCGGCCGACCAGGTCCTGAGACGCGAGCTCCTTCAGGGCGAGGGAGACCGTGGGCCGGCGCGCGCCCACGAGATGCCCGAGCGATCCGTGGCTGAGCGGCAGTACGAGCGTCACGCCGTCGGAGGTGACGCGCCCCCAGCGCTCGGCGAGGTACCAGAAGAGCGCGAGCAGCCGCTGCTCGACGCGCGGCAGCTGCGAGATCGCCTGGTGGACCGCGAGCCGGCTCGCGCGGCGCCCGGCGCGCACCACCAGCGCCGAGACGATCGAGGGCCACGTCTGGAGGACGGCCAGCGTCCGCGGCTCGATGACGGCGATCTGCGCGTCCTCGACGACCGCCCACGAGGAGCCGATCGCGATCAGGCCGCCGTCGCCCTCGCCCCACGGGTTGACGACGTCACCGGGGCCGAACAACTCGAGCGCTCCGCCGCCCGCGATCGTGATCTCGCGTGCGAGCAGGCCCGACAGGACCATGAAGCCGAACGACGTACGGCGGCGGCGGGCAATCGACTCGGGGTCCCATTCGCCGGTCGCCAGCTCCTGCACGGAGACCATCGCCCGCATGTGAGCCACCGCGGCGGCCCGCCGCGGCAGGCCCTCCGCCAGCTCGGGCTCGATGTCCAACAGGCTGGCGACGTTCGGGGCGAGGGCGGCGCGTTCGTCCAGCCTGGTCGCTGGCTGATCCACAAGATGCATGGTACGCCGAGTCATATCGTGCTCAATCCTCTCACCCCGCGAGCGACCCGCCGGTTAGGTTCCAACCGGCGGCCCCAGACCGACAACTAGGCTGAGGTCATGAGCACGTCCACACATGAAGATCCGACCGACGTCGCCTGGGACCTCGAGCCGCTCGTCGACGGCGCCGGCGACCAGGGCGTCGAGCCGCTCCTGACTGCCGCCGCCGAGGAAGCCGAGGCGTTCGCGCAGCGCTATCCGGGCCGGGTGGCGGAGCTCGACTCCGCCGGCCTCGCCGAGGCGATGCGCGCGCTCGTCTCGATCCACGAGAACCTGATGCGCGCCGGCTCCTACGCGATGCTCCGCTTCTCGACCGACACCGCCGATCCGGCGCGCGGCGCGCTGCTGCAGCGCGTCGAGGAGCGCAGCACCGAGATCGAGACGAAGCTCCTGTTCTTCGAGCTCGAGTGGGCGGAGCTCGACGACGAGCGCGCCGAGGCGGTCCTCTCGGGCGAGGGCCTCGAGTTCTGCGGCCACTACCTGCGCATGGCGCGGCGCTACAAGCCGCACCTGCTGAGCGAGCCCGAGGAGAAGGTGCTCACCGAGAAGGGGCTGACCGGGCGCAGCGCCTGGAGCCGCCTGTTCGCCGAGGTCACCTCGGCGGTCCGCGTCTCGCTGCCCGGCGAGGAGGAGCCCGTCGCGCTGGAGGTGGCGCTCAGCCGCCTGCAGGAGCCCGACCGCGGCGTGCGCCGCGCGGCCGCCGAGTCGGTGACCGAGGCGCTCGAGCCCGGCCTGCGCACGCGGGGCTTCATCTTCAACACGCTGCTCCAGGACAAGGCGGTCGACGACCGGCTGCGCTCCTACCCGAACTGGCTCCGCGCCCGCAACCTCGCGAACGAGGCGAGCGACGAGTCGGTCGCCGCGCTCGTCGAAGCCGTCCGCGGGCGCTACGCGCTGCCCCAGCGCTGGTACGGGCTGAAGGCGCGGATCCTCGGGATCGACAAGCTCGCCGACTACGACCGCGCCGCGCCGGTGACCGCGGGCGACGAGCGCTTCGGGTGGTCCGCGGCGACGGACCTCGTCCTCGACGCCTACGGATCGTTCTCCGACCGGCTCGCGCGGGAGGCCAAGCGGTTCTTCGACGACCGCTGGATCGACGCGCCGGTGCGTCCGAACAAGCGCGGCGGCGCGTTCTGCGCCTACACCGTCCCGTCGCTGCATCCCTACGTGATGCTGAACTGGACCTCGCGCCGTCGGGACGTCCTCACGCTCGCGCACGAGCTGGGGCACGGGCTCCACGCGTCGCTGGCCTCGACCCAGGGGCTGCTCCACCAGCACACCCCGCTGACGCTCGCCGAGACGGCGTCGGTCTTCGGCGAGACCGTCACGTTCGGCCGCCTGCTCGAATCCGCGAGCACCCCGGAGTCCCGGCTCTCGCTGCTCGCCGAGAGCCTCGAGGGCGCGATCGCGACCGTGTTCCGCCAGATCGCCATGCACCGCTTCGAGGCCGACGTGCACGAGGCGCGGCGGACGGAGGGCGAGCTCTCGGTCGATCGGCTCTCCGAGGTGTGGACGGCGACCCAGACGGAGCTGTTCGGCGACGCGGTCGAGGTCACCGAGGGCTACCGCACCTGGTGGTCCTACATCCCCCACTTCATCAACACCCCCGGCTACGTCTACGCGTACGCCTACGGCCAGCTGCTCGCGCTCTCGGTCTACCAGCGCTACCGCGAGGAGGGCCCGTCGTTCGTGCCCGCCTACGAGCGGATGCTCGAGGCCGGCGGGTCGCTCGCGCCCGAGGAGCTCGGGAAGATCGTCGGCGTGGACCTCGCGGACCCCGGCTTCTGGGATCGCGGCCTCGACCTCGTCGAGGAGCGGCTGACGGCCGCCGAGGCCGCGGCGGCGGAGGCTGGAGTCGGCTGACGAGACCCGCACGGTCGGCCGCTACGAGACCGCCTTCGCGATGGCGCTCCGCCGCACGGCGTCGCCCGCGGTGCTCGTGCCCTGAGCCGCTCGGGGGTACGGGAAACCCTACCTCCGAGTCGGGTCCACCCCAACGACACCTCGCCGACCCGCGGTCATGCTGCGTCCGATGCCCGCTCCCCTCACCTTCCTCTCGCTCGGCGCCTTCTACAGCGCGGACCCGGTACGTCGCCGCTCGCGCGAACGCGACTTCGGCCTGTGGTGGCGGAGCGACGGCCCCGGTCCGACCTTCCGCGCCGCGTGGGTGCAGGACACCGGCGAGGTCTACCTCGTCCAGCACGGCCTCATCGGCTCGGGCGGTGGCCACGTCGAGGTCGTGGCGCGGATCCCGCAGCTCGAGCGCGTCGATGCCGCCCTGCGCGGCTGGCGGGACGAGGTCGGCACGCCCGGATCGCTCTCCTGGCTCCGCGACCGAGTCGCCGGCGCGGAGGCAGGGGCGCGCCTCGTGCGGGAACGCGCGCTCGACGCCGCCCGCTACCCGGCGAACTCGCGGATCAGCTCCGTCAGCTGCTCCGGCTGGTCCTCCGGCACGAACGCATAGGAGTCCTCGATCGGCTCGAGGCGCGCGTTGGGGAGGCGCTGCGCCAGGTCCTCGGCGTTCGCGTATGACGTCGTCGGTCGCGACATACATACCGTCGGTATGTCAGCTCAGTAAGCCGTCGTCCGCGCACGCGGGCGCGGCGCCGCCTTGTAGGCCGGACCGCCGCCCTTCGTCCACAGCACCTGGTCGACGTCGCGCGGCGACAGGTCCGGGCGCTCGCGGCAGATGAGCTCCGCGGCATGAACGGCGCCGGCCCGCATCTCGACCTCCTCGGGGGAGTCGTGCTCGAGCAGCTCCCCGGCCTCGATCCGCGCCACCAGCGAGGGCTCGAAGCGCAGCACGCCGTCGAGGCGCAGCACGTGCGGAATCAGGTTGTCGGCGAACAGAGTCAGGCGATCGAGGTCGCCGAGGTCGGCCACGCCGGCGTACGCGAGGTCCGACGCCGAGATCTGCGCGCGCTTGAAGAACGGCACCCGCGCGCCCCGATACGCGGAGACGTCGGCGAAGCAGTCCCACCTGGACAGCGCGTCGACGAGCGTGAGCGCCGAACCGCCGCTCGCGTCGACAACGCCGGCGAACCGGCCCCCGTGCTCGCCGGCGACGTGCCGACCGAGGTCCCGCAGCGAGCGGGCGAACAGCGCCATCAGCTCGTGGTCGGGCTCCTGGCCGAGCGTCGCGGCGACCTCGGCGGCGTCGATCGCCGCCAGCTCCTCCGCGCGCCACGGTCCAAGCGCGCGAAACCGGTCGCGCAGCCCGAGCGCCACCGTGAAGTAGCCCGAGCGCCCCTCGCGCTTGCGCAGCGTCGGGAACCACCCCGAGCCGAAGTTGACCGCGTCCAGCGTGAGGATGAACGCCGCCCGGTCCTCGAGGGGCCCGTCCACGACGTGCGCGTCGGCGTCGAGCCCGGGGACGTCGCTCGGCGACGGGAGCGCGGCGGCGTAGGCCACGATCGCGGCGTCGTCCAGCCGCACGTGCCGGGCCTGGGCCGCGACGCGCGCGCAAGCCGCCCGCACCTCGTCGACGACGCTCATCGGACGACGGCCCGCGTCACCGGGCAGTGCGCCGGGTGGCCGGACGCGCACGGGTCGCAGAGGCGGCCGCCGGACGGGAGCCGCCCTGGCCGGCGGCGTCCTCGGCCGCGATCCGCAATCGATCGCCGACCTCGAGCGCGTTCGCGCCGAGCAGGTTCGCGACGCGTGCGCTCACCGGCTCGCCGCGCGGCGCTCGGGGGGACGCGCCGCGGCCGCCGGCGACACTTCCCCTAGATATATGCATGACGCATACATTGCTGGCGGTCAGCGATCGAGCTCGCGCGCCCAGTAGTCCCACAGGACCTGCGCGTAGCTCTCCAGCGGTGGGAGCTCGACGCCCGAGCCGGCGAGCTCGGCCTGCGTCTTCGTCGCGTCGAAGCGGGCCGTGAACGACGCGTAGTCGATGACCTCGGCGGGGATGCCGAGGCTCGGGAGGAGCTGCGAGCGGACGCCCGGCACCTTCAGCGCGAGCGGCAGCGCCACGCCCGGCAGCGCCGCGGTGAGGCGCGGCGCGCCGGCGGCGCGGGCGA
>JAOPZQ010000241.1 GCA_025964075.1 Solirubrobacterales bacterium
CCGCGGCTCGCCTTCGACTTCATCGACGGCGGCGCGGACGCCGAGATCACCCTGCGCCGCAACGTCGAGGCGTTCGAGCGCCACGCCCTGCGTCCGCGCCAGCTCGTCGGCGTCGCGCTCCGCAGCCAGGAGACGACGGTGCTCGGCGAGCGGGTCGCGATGCCCGTCCTCGTCGCCCCGACCGGCATGTCGCGCGTCGCCGGACGGGGCGGCGACGTCGCCGGGGCGCGGGCGGCGGCGCGGATGGGGACGGTCTTCACGCTCAGCACGATGTCCAGCGACTCCATCGAGGAGGTGGCCAAGCGCGCGGCCGGGGCGCTGTGGTTCCAGCTCTACCTCTGGCGCCAGCGCGACATGGCCGAGCGGCTCGTGGCGCGCGCCCAGGCGGCGGGCTACCGGGCGCTCGTGGTGACCGCCGACGTGCCCGTGGTGGGCAACCGCGTCCGCGACCTCCACAACGGCTTCAAGTTCCCGCCGCGGATCGCGCTCGGGACCGCGGTCGACATGCTCCGCCATCCGCGGTGGCTCGCCCAGATGCCCTCGGCGATGGCCTTCGAGAACATCGCCGAGGCCACCGGCGGTGCGCGGTCGGGCGCGATGGAGCACGCGAAGCTCGTCAACAGCCTCCTGGCGAACCCGGGTGCCACGTGGGAGGACCTGCGCTGGCTCCGGGAGCTGTGGGAGGGGCCGCTGGTCCTCAAGGGCGTCCTCACGCGCGAGGACGCGGAGGCGGCCGCCGACGTCGGCGTCGACGGGGTCATCGTCTCCAACCACGGCGGCCGCCAGCTCGACGGCACGCTGGGCACGCTCGATGCGCTCGAGGAGGTCGTCGGCGCGGTCGGCGACCGCGTCGAGGTCCTCGTGGACGGCGGCGTCCGGCGGGGCACGGACGTCGTCAAGGCGCTCGCGCTCGGCGCCCGCGCCTGCCTCGTCGGCCGGCCGTGGCTCTACGGCCTCGCCGTCGGGGGCGAGCAGGGCGTGGTCGACGTGCTGGACATCCTGCGCGCCGAGATCGACCGCGCGCTCGCGCTGCTCGGCCGGCCGTCGCTCTCCGACCTCGACGGAAGCGCGCTCAGCCCGCGCGCGAGCGCAGCGCGTCCGGGTTGACGACGCGGCTCGTGTCGCCGCCGTGCAGCACGGCGAGCACGCTCGCCGCCGCCAGGCGCGACATGGCGAGGTTCGAGACGTCGCTGATGCCGCCGACGTGCGGCGACAGCGTCACGTTCGGCAGCCCCGCGATGCGGCGCGCGCCGGGCGGCTCGATCGCGAAGACGTCGAGGCCCGCGCCCCGGAGATGCCCGCGCTCGAGCGCGTCGGCGAGCGCGTCCTCGTCGACGATCGGGCCGCGGGCGGTGTTCACGAGGATCGCACCGGGCTTCATCGCCGCGATGCGCGCGGCGTCGATCAGCCCGTGCGTATCGGGGGAGAGCGGGAGGTGGAGCGAGACCACGTCGCTGCGGGCGAGGAGGTCGTCGAGCGCGACGAGCGGTACGTCCGCCTCGGCGATCACGGGGTCGTGCGCGAGGATCTCGACGCCGAAGCCGGCGAGGCGGCGCCCCACCGCCCGCCCGATCGCCCCGTAGCCGACGATGCCCACGGTCGCGCCGTGCAATTGCCACGCGCCCATCGCGCCGAACTGACGCCAGCCGCCGCCGCGCACGATCGCGTCCTGCTCGACCACTCGCCGGAGCGTGGCGAGGATGAGCGCGAGCGCGTGGTCGGCGACGGTCTCGTTGTTGACGCCGGGGGTGGTCGTCACCGCGATCCCGGCGTCGGTCGCGGCCTCGAGGTCGATCGAGTCGAGTCCCACGCCGGTGCGGGCGATCACGCGCAGGCGGGGCGCCCGGCGGAGCACGGTCGCGTCGAAGGGGTCGGCGTCGGCGACCGCGGCGACGGCGTCGGCGGTGAGCTCGGCGAGCTCGTCCGGCGAGCGGTCGGTCTCCCGGGGCCGGACCCGAAGCTCGAGCCCGGCCGCGCGCAGCGCGCCGCCCGACTCGGGATCCTCGACGGTGAAGCCGCCGTAGGTCACGAGCACGGTCTCGCTCATCGCCCGTAGCCCGAGTCCGTGTAGAGCTCCTCGAGCCACAGCGGCCGGAGCTCGCCGTTGATCTTGCAGTCGACGAGCAGCGGGCCCGTCCGCGCCGCCACGGCCTTCTCGACCTTGGCCAAGTCCGCGTGCTCGGCGACGGTCACGGCGTCGATGCCCAGCGCGCGGGCTACGCCCGCGAAGTCGGCGGTCCCGAACAGCGAGGTGTCGATCGGCAGCCCGACGATGTCCAGGTAGTGGCGCTCGGCCCCGTAGGCGCCGTCGTCGAGGACGACGAGCACGAGCGGGATCTCGCACCGCTTGGCCGTCTCCAGCTCGCCGAGCGTGAGGAACAGCCCGCCGTCGCCGATGCACAGCACGGTGGTCCGCTCGGGGTGGGCGACGGCCGCGCCGAGCGCCGTCCCGTGGGCGAGGCCGACGGCGCTGAAGTCCAGGCAGAAGGCGAACCGCGTCGGGTCCGGGACCGAGACGTAGCGGCTCGCGAAGCCGCTGAACGCGCCGGCGTCGACGAGCAGGTTCCGGTCGGCGGGCAGCGCCCGGTCGACCTCGCGCAGGACCGTCCGCGGATCGAGCGCGCCCAGCAGCGACTCCTCGTCGAAGTCCTCGCGCTCGCGGTCGCGGGCCAGCGCGTCGCGCACCTGCGCGGTGCGCAGCCCGGTGGCGGCCGGCACCCGCTCGAGCAGCGCTTCGGCGACGAGGCGCGCGTCGCCGACCACGCCGAGCGCGACGCTCGTCGTCGCCCCGATCTGGTCGGGGTCGACGTCCACGTGGACGATCCGCGCGTCCGGGAACAGCTTCCCGCCGCCGGTCGTGAACGCGTTGAGGCTCGCCCCGAAGGCGACGACGAGGTCCGCGTCGCGGAGCAGCCGCCGCGTCGCGTCGCCCGCGAAGCCGCCGGAGATCCCGACGTCGTACGGCGTTCCCGCGAACAGGTCCTTGGCGAGCAGCGAGGTCGCCGTGAGCGCCCCGGCGCGCTCGGCCAGCGCGGCGATCGCGTC
>JAOPZQ010000250.1 GCA_025964075.1 Solirubrobacterales bacterium
CGGCGTGACCAGATCATGCAGATCTTCGCCGACGTGATGGTCGCGGAGAACGCCGCCGCCGCGCGGCGCGGCGCGATTCGCCGATTCGCGTCGCCCCACGACGCGTTCGCCCTCGTCGGCGCGATCACCGAGCTCGCCTCCCGCCAGGTCCGCCTGGGCCAGCCGGCGGACGTCCGCGACCTCGAGCCGGTGATCGAGCGCCTGATCCTCGGCGTGCTCGACCGCGGGACGTGAGCGCCGCGGAGCTGGCCGCGCTGTCCGCGGAGGTAGCCGAGTGCCGTGCGTGCCCGCGCCTCGTCGCCTGGCGCGAGGAGGTGGCGCGGGTCAAGCGCGCCGCCTTCGCCGGCGAGGACTACTGGGGACGACCCGTACCCGGGCTGGGCGACCCCGAGGCCCGCGTGCTCGTCCTCGGCCTTGCGCCCGCCGCGCACGGCGGCAACCGCACCGGCCGCGTATTCACCGGCGACCGATCGGGCGACTGGCTGTTCGGCGCGCTGCACCGCGCCGGCTACGCGAACCAGCCGACGTCGGTCGCGCGGGACGACGGCCTCGAGCTCCGCGACTGCTACATCACCGCGGCCGTGAAGTGCGCTCCGCCCCAGAACCGCCCCCTGCCCGAGGAGCGCGACCGCTGCCGGCCGTTCCTCGACCGCGAGCTCGCGCTGCTCGAGCGGGTGCGGGTGATCGTCTGCCTCGGCGCGTTCGGCTGGGACGCGGCGCTCCGCGCCCTGACGGCCGCCCGCGAGCCCGCGCCGCGCCCGCGGCCGAAGTTCGGCCACGGCGCGGAGGCGCGCGTCGGGCGCTACACGCTCCTCGGCTCGTACCACCCGAGCCAGCAGAACACGTTCACGGGAAGGCTGACGACCGACATGCTCGACGCCGTCTTTACAAAAGCGCGAGAACTGTCAACCCAAGGGGTCTGACCCCTTTTACCCATGGTTTGCGCGCGGTAGATTCGATGGGGTGCCGTTGTCCGTCTTCACTCCTCGCGTTCGTGAGTGGTTCAGCGGCGCCTTCGTCGCTCCGACCGCCGCCCAGGAGCAGGCGTGGCCGGCGATCGCCAGCGGCGAGCACGTCCTCATCTCGGCGCCGACCGGCTCGGGCAAGACGCTCGCGGCGTTCCTCTGGGGCCTCGACCGCCTGGCGTCCGATCCGGATCCGACCCATCGCACGCGTCTGGTCTACGTCTCGCCGCTGAAGGCGCTCTCCTACGACGTCGAGCGCAACCTCCGCGCGCCGCTCCGCGGCATCGGCGCCGACCTCAAGGTCGCGATCCGCACCGGCGACACCCCTCAGCGCGAGCGCGCCGACATGCGCCGCCATCCGCCGGACGTCCTGATCACGACGCCGGAGTCGCTGTACCTGATGCTGACCTCAGGGGCGCGGGAGATCCTGCGGGACGCCCGGTGGGTGATCGTCGACGAGATCCACGCGGTGGCGGGGACGAAGCGCGGCGCCCATCTCGCGCTGTCCCTGGAGCGGCTCGAGCAGGAGGCGGGCCGGGACCTCCAGCGCATCGGCCTCTCGGCGACGCAGAACCCGCTCGAGGAGATCGGCCGCTTCCTCGTCGGCCCGCGCCGCACGTGCCGCGTCGTCGACACCGGGGTGCGCAAGCCGCTCGACCTCAAGATCCACGTCCCGGTGGAATCGATGGTCGAGCCGGACGCGACGCCCGCGCCGGAGCTCGACCCGCTCGCCGGCGGCGAGCCCACGCGCCGGTCGATCTGGCCGGCGATCTACCCGGAGCTCCTGCGCCTGATCCGCGAGCATCGTTCGACGATCGTGTTCGTCAACAACCGGCGCTCGGCCGAGCGCCTCGCGCTGCGACTGAACGACCTCGCCGAGGAGCCGATCGCCCGTGCGCACCACGGCTCCTTGGCCCGCGAGGAGCGGCTCGTGGTCGAGGAGCTCCTGAAGTCCGGCGAGCTGCCGTGCCTCGTCGCGACCTCGTCGCTCGAGCTCGGCATCGACATGGGCGCGGTCGACCTCGTCGTCCAGGTCGAGTCGCCGAAGTCCGTCTCGCGCGGGCTCCAGCGGATCGGCCGCGCCGGCCACGGGGTCGACGAGACCGCCAAGGGCCGCATCTTCCCCAAGTTCCGCGGCGACCTCCTCGAATGCGCGGTCGTCGCCAAGCGCATGCGCGAGGCGGCGATCGAGCCGACGGTCGTCCCCACGAACCCGCTCGACGTCCTCGCCCAGCAGATCGTCGCGATCTCCGCGACGACGGACGACCCCGTCGCGGTCGACGACCTCTACGCGCTCGTCACGCGCACCCACACCTACGCCGAGCTGCCCCGGGCGCTGTTCGAGAACGTCCTCGACATGCTCGACGGGCGCTACCCGTCGAGCGAGTTCTCCGAGCTCCGCCCCCGGATCGTCTGGGACCGCGTCGCGGGAACGATCCGCCCGCGCAAGGGATCGCGCCAGCTGGCGATCGTCAACGCGGGGACGATTCCCGACCGCGGCCTGTTCTCCGTCACGCTCCCCGACGGCCGGCGCGTGGGCGAGCTCGACGAGGAGATGGTCTACGAGGCCCGCGCGGGGCAGACGTTCCTGCTCGGCGCCTCGACGTGGCGGATCGAGGAGATCGGCCGCGACCGGGTCGTGGTGACCCCGGCGCCCGGCGTCCCCGGCGCCGTCCCGTTCTGGAAGGGCGACGGGATCGGCCGGCCGAAGGAGCTCGGCGAGGCGATCGGCGCGTTCGCCCGGTGGGCGGTCGACCAGCCGGCGGAGATCCTCGAGCGCGAGTACGACCTCGATCCGCTGGCCGCGCAGAACCTCGTCGACTTCCTGCGCGAGCAGCAGGCCGCCACGCGGGTCGTCCCGTCCGACCGGGCGATCGTCGTCGAGCGCTTCCGCGACGAGATCGGCGACTGGCGACTGTGCGTGCTCTCGCCGTACGGCGGCCGCGTGCACGCGGCGTGGGGGCTCGCCCTGAGCGCGAAGCTGCGCGAGGAGCACGGCCTCGAGTCCGACGCGATCTGGTCCGACGACGGGATCATCGTCCACCTCCCCGACGCGGACGAGCCGCCGAGCGCCGACATCGCGCTGATCGACCCCGACGAGCTCGAGGATCGCGTCGTCGCCGAGCTCGGCGCCTCCGCGCTGTTCGGGGCGCGGTTCCGCGAGAACGCCGGCCGCGCGCTGCTCATCCCGCGCGCGTATCCCGGCAAGCGGACGCCGCTGTGGCAGCAGCGGCTGAAGTCGCAGTCGCTGCTCGAGGTGGCCAAGCGCTACGGCGACTTCCCGATCGTGCTCGAGACCTACCGCGAGTGCCTGCGCGACGTCCTCGACGTGCCGGGCGCCCGGGACCTGCTGGCCAAGCTCCACCGGCGGGAGCTCTCGCTCGTCGAGGTCGAGACGCCGACCGCTTCGCCGTTCGCCTCCTCGCTGCTCTTCGACTACGTCGCGACCTACATGTACGAGGGCGACGCGCCCAACGCCGAGCGGCGCGCCGCCGCGCTGTCGCTGGACCGGGAGCTGCTCCGCGAGCTGCTGGGCCAGGAGGAGCTCCGAGAGCTCATCGACCCCGGCGCGCTCGCGCAGGTCGAGGCCGACCTGCAGCGCACGTCCGAGCGGATGCAGGCGACGACGCGCGACGAGCTCCACGACGTCCTGCGCCGCGTGGGCGATCTGACGACGCTCGAGGTCCAGGCGCGGCTGCTTCCCGCTCTGGCGGCCGCCCACGAGCTCACGGGGCTCGAGCGCGAGCGCCGGGCCATCCGCCTGCGGATCGCCGGGGAGGAGCGCTGGGTGGCGGCCGAGGACGCCGCCCTCTACCGCGACGCCCTCGGCGCCGTGCCGCCCGGCGGCCTCCCGGACGTGTTCCTCGCCGAGCTTCCCGACGCGCTGGTGGCGCTGATCCGCCGGTACGCCGCGACGCACGGCCCGTTCACCACGGCCGAGGCGCGCGGCCGCTACGGGATCGACCCGACGCCGGCGCTGCGCGAGCTCGAGCGCTCGGGAGGCGTGGTGCGCGGCGAGCTGCGGCCCGGAGGCAGCGAGCGCGAGTGGTGCGACACCGAGGTGCTGCGCCGCCTGCGACGGGCCTCGCTCGCCGTGCTGCGCAAGGAGATCGAGCCCGCCGACCAGCGCGCGTTCGCCCGGTTCCTGCCGGCGTGGCAGGGCGTCGACCGCCATCCGGCGAGCGGCGCCGGGATCGACCGCCTCCGCGAGGCGCTCGTCCCCCTTCAGGGGCTGGCGCTGCCCGCCGACGCGTGGGAGGCCGACATCCTCCCCCGCCGCGTCGGCGCCTACGCCCCGAGCTGGATGGACCAGCTGTGCGCCGCCGGCGAGGTCGTGTGGGTCGGCGCCGGCGCGCTCGGCCGGCATTCCGGCCGCGTGGCCCTGTACTTCCGCGACGACGCGCCGGTCCTCGGCGCCCCCGGCGCCACCGGCCGCCTGGAGCCGCCCTCGGATCCGGCCCACGCCGCGGTCCGCGCCCGGCTCGAGGCCGGCGCGTGCTTCTTCACGGACCTCCTCGTCGACGTCGACCTCGCGCCCGCCGAGCTCCAGGAGGCGCTCTGGGACCTCGTGTGGGCCGGCGAGGTCACGAACGACGCGTTCGCGCCGCTCCGTGCTCCCCGCCTCACGCTGGCGCGGGCGCAGCGCGAGCAGGCGCACCGGGGAACCGCCCGCCGCTTCTCCACCCGGCGCCGCGGCGCCGCGGCGCAGGTCCAGGGCCGCTGGTCGCTGACCGCAAATCTTTTCCGGTCCGGCACCGACGACGCCGACCCGGCGGCGCGGCGGCGCGCCCAGGCCGAGCTCCTCCTCGAGCGCTACGGGATCCTCACGCGCGAGCAGGCGATCGCGGAGGGCGTTCCCGGCGGCTTCTCGGCGATCTACCCGGAGCTCTCGCAGCTCGAGATCCTCGGGATCGCGAAGCGCGGCTATTTCGTCGAGGGCCTCGGCGGCGCGCAGTTCGCGCTGCCGGGCGCCGTCGAGCGCCTCCGGGCGCAGGAGACCGAAGACGAGCGCCCGATCGTCCTCGCCGCCGTCGACCCGGCGCAGCCCTACGGCGCGGCGCTGCGCTGGCCCGACCGCGAGGGCGA
>JAOPZQ010000260.1 GCA_025964075.1 Solirubrobacterales bacterium
GGCGGGACCACGAGCAGACCGTCGGGCTTGGCGACCCCGCTCGCCACCTTGGCGAGGAACTTGGTGCGCGCCACGCCGACGGTGATCGCCAGGCCGACCTCCTCGAGGACGCGGCGCCGGAGGCGAACGGCGATCTCCGTGGGCGTCCCCGAGATCCGCCTCAGGCCGCGGACGTCGAGGAACGCCTCGTCGATCGACAGGCCCTCGACCAGCGGCGTCGTGTCGTTGAACACCGCGAACACCGCCTTGCTCGCGGCGGAGTACGCATCCATCCGCGGCGGGACGACGACGGCCTGCGGGCAGAGCCGCCGGGCCCGTCTCCCGCCCATCGCCGTCCGGATGCCGAACGCCTTCGCCTCGTAGCTGGCCGCGAGCACCACCCCGCCCCCGACGACGACCGGCCGCCCGCGCAGGCGATAGTCGTCGCGTTGCTCAACCGACGCATAGAACGCGTCGAGATCGGCGTGCAGGATCGTGGGCTCCGACACGAACACATGTTCGCATGCCCGGGGCGCGCTCGCTGAAAGATCTACGTCGCGGTCGTGGTGTGCCGGAGGATGGCGTCGGCCAGCGGGCCGAGGATCGGGGGGTTGAGCACGTGACCCATCGCCGGGATCGTCACCAGGCGGGCGGGCGGGATCGCGGCCGCCAGGCGCGCGCCGTGGGGAGGCGGGAACATCGGATCCGCGCCGCCCTGGACCACGAGCGTCGGCGTCCGCACACCGGCCAGCTCCGCGAAGCGATCGGGCCCGCTGTGGTCCGCGCGCAGGTGGGCGGTCGGGAAGTCCTCCCGGCCCGAATGCTCCATCACGCGCGCCTCGAGGCGCCGGAACGCTTCGGCGTCGAGCGGCAGCGCGTCGCCGTTGTGGCGGCGCCAGTTCTCCACCCGCCAGTCGAGCTCCGCCTCGCGCTCGCGGTCTTCCGCCGGTCCGCCGGCATCCTCGAAGAGGCGCGGGTCCGGGCGGGGCAGGTCCTCCGCGCCGCCGTCGAGCGTCGTCGTGCAGACCAGGGTGGCGGTGAGGAAGCGCTCGGGGTGATCGAGCAGCAGAACCTGCGCGAGCGCGCCGCCCATCGACATGCCGACGACGTGCGCGGCGTCGATGCCGAGGGCGTCGAGGACGCGGATCGCGTCGCCAGCGAGCTCGACGCCCTTGTACGGGTGCTCGTCGAACCCCCAGGTGGAGCGGCCGGTGTCGCGATGGTCGTAGCGGATCACCCGGTGGCGCTCGGCGAGCATCGCCATGAACTCGTCGGGCCACAGGACGCCGGAGGCGTTGATGCCCATGATCAGCAGCAGCGGCGAGGCGGCGGGCGCGCCGACCTGCTCGGTCCACAGCCGCACTCCGGGCGCGACGTCCACGTAGCGCTCGACGGTCAGCTGGTGATCTGCCGGAGGTCTCGGATGAGCAGGAGGTGCTTCAGGTACGCCGTCACCGCGGCGAGGTTCTCGAGCGTGTCGATCGCCTCCTTGCGTCGCTCCGGGTTCCGGGAGCGCAGCGCCGGCGCGAGGATCTGCTGCAGCAGCGCCGACTCGCGGTCGGCGGAGGTGCGGAAGACGCGGAGGTTGCGCCCGGCGACGCCGTAGCGCGCGAGCTCGGTCACCGCGCGGATGATCTCGCGCTCGGTCTCGTCGTAGTAGAGGACCCCGCTGCGGTTGTCCCCCTTGATCACGCCGTACTCCTCGAGCTCCTTGACGAGCTTCGGATCCGCCTGCGTGTCCTCGAGCACCTGCTCGAGCGAGTACAGGGACGCCGGGCCCTTGACCGTGACGGCGGCGCGACGCGAGCCGCGGCTGTCCGGGGGCGTCGTCACGGGCGCCACCTCGGCGTCGTCGGTACGACCCGCCGCGAGCTCCTGGCGGATCACGCGCAGCGGCAGGAACTCGTCGCGCTGCAGCCGGAGGATCGTGCGCAGGCGCTGGATGTCCGCCGGCGTGTAGACGCGGTAGCCGCCCTCGGTGCGGCGCGGAGTGAGCAGCTTCTGGTCCTCGAGGTACCGGACCTTGGAGATCGAGATGTCCGGGAACTCCTGGCGCAGCGACTTCGTCACGGCGCCGATGGTCACCGCCTTCATCCGCTGCGCCGACGGCGGCGGCGCCTCGACCGCGGCGGCGGCGTCGCCGTTCGGCGGTACCGGCTCGCCGCTGATCGGACTCATGCTCATCGGGAGAGGTACGCGAGCTTGTACTTGCCGATCTGCAGCTCGTCGCCGTCGGAGAGCCGGTCGGATTCGATCCGCTGGCGGTTCACGTACGTGCCGTTGAGCGAGCCGAGGTCGTCGAGGAACCACTCCTCGCCACGCTTGACGAGGAGCGCGTGGTCGCGCGAGACCGTGACGTCGTCGAGGAAGATGTCGGAGTCGGGACGGCGGCCGATCGTGATGCGCTGGCCCTCGACGGGGAAGCTCTCCCCCGTGCGGCCGCCGCCCGAGCGGATCACGAGAACGGCGCCGTGAGCGACGACCTCGTCGAGGTCGATCGGCTCGATCTCGCCCGTCTCGCCGACGCGGTAGGTGGCCGTCGCCGGACCCGAGGTCCCGCTGTCGGTGGGCGCGAGGAACGCGCCGCAGCGCGCGCAGTAGTTCGCACCGTCGGCGTTGACGAACCCGCATTCCGGGCAGTGCAAGGCCATGAGCCGGAGCCGCTCCCCGCTCCGCCTACTCCTCGGTCGCGGCCGGGACCCGGCCGGCGAGGATGTCCGTGAGCTTCTGGACGTCGTCGCCCGAGATCACGTCTTCGCCGCCTTCGTGCTTCTTCCGGAGGCGGTTGACGAGCTCGGCCCGAAGGATGTCGATCTTGCCGTGCAGGATGCGGCGCCGGTAGGAGATCTCCATCTCGTCCTCGGTGAGCTGACGGATGAGGTCCTTCAGCTCCTGGTCGCTCAGCGATCCGAGGTCGGGAAAGGTGTCCATGGCGCGTGATCTCTCCTTGCGGCGCGGTGCGGGCACATGAAAGGGCCCGTGCGGTGGCGGTGCTCGAGGGCCGGACCGGCGGAGCGACCCGTCCGGCGAGCATAGCACCGGA
Source organism: Solirubrobacterales bacterium (assembly GCA_025964075.1). Classification (GTDB taxonomy): domain Bacteria; phylum Actinomycetota; class Thermoleophilia; order Solirubrobacterales; family Solirubrobacteraceae; genus JAOPZQ01. The sequence goes on from JAOPZQ010000260.1 coordinate 3,023, forward strand.
TCGGGCCGGGTCTCAAGCTGTACTTGAGGGTCGGGTGGCGGCTTGCAGGCCGTAGCGAACGTAGAGCGCGGTCGCCGTGAGGGCGAGCGCGAGCCCGATGTAGAGAAGCGCGACCCCGAGCCAGTGGACGCCGGCCATCGCGAAGAAGAACGAGCCCATCACGGGCGCGACGGCGACGCGCCCAGGCCAGTTGATCCGCAGCTCGACCTTGCGGCGGAGCGCGAGGCGGCCGAGCGCGACCATCGAGAGCTCGCGCACGGCGAGCAGAGCGAGCGCCCAGCGCGGCAGCAGATGATGGTCCCAGGCGACGATCACTCCCGAGACGACGAGCATCCGGTCGACGATCGGGTCGAGCAGCGCGCCCATCCGCGAGTACTGGCGCGTGACGCGCGCGGCGATCCCGTCCGCGTAGTCCCCCCAGCCGACGATGCCGTAGAGGAGCGTGGGCCAGAGGCCCCGGCCGTCGCCGTCGGAGAGCCCGACGACGAGGAAGACGGGGATCAGCGCCAGGCGGGCGTAGCCGATCGCGTTGGGGATCGTCCACGGCCGGAGCGGCGCCCCCGAGAGGGTCTCGGGCGGCGGCGGCCCCGAGCGGTCGAGCCCGGACAGCCGCCGGAACGTGAGTCGCGGGCGCTCCGGGTCGTCTACGGGAGCGTTCGCCACAGCTCGGCCACCGCCGGCGCCGCCCCCTCCAGGGGCACCGAGCGCGTCTCCTGCCCGCGCCTGATCTGCACCTCGAGCTCGCCGGAGGCGATCGTGCGCTTCCCGACGGTGAGGCGGAGCGGCACGCCGAGGAGCTCGGCGTCGGCGAACTTCTCGCCGGGACCGGCGTCGCGGTCGTCGTAGACGATCTCCAGCCCGGTCGCCTGGAGCTCCTCGTAGAGCCGCTCCGCGAGCGCCCGTTCCTCGGTCCCGTACCGCCCGAGGCCGACGAGCTCGACGTCCCACGGCGCGATCGCCCGCGGCCAGGAGATGCCCCGCTCGTCCGCGAACTGCTCGACGGCGGCCGCGGCGATCCGGGCGGGGCCGATGCCGTAGGAGCCCATCACGATCGCCTGCGTCTGGCCCTTCTCGTCGAGATACGTGGCGCCGAGCGGCTCGGAGTAGCGCGTGCCGAGCTTGAAGATGTTCCCCACCTCGATCGCCGTCTCGATCCGGATCGGGTGACCGGCGAGCGTGTCCCCCTCCTCGACCCGGCGAACGTCCGCGCGCTCGAACGGGAAGTGGCGACCGGGCTCGACGCCGCGCAGGTGGTGGTCGGGGCGGTTGGCGCCGGTGATGTAGCCGCCGTCCCCGACCGCCTCGTCGAGGAGGATCGGCACGTCGACGCCGACCGGCCCGATGAAGCCCGGCGGGCCGATCCGCTCGGCGATCTCGTCCTCGCGCGCGGGACGGAAGTCCTCTTTGAGCTGGTTCCGCAGCTTGATCTCGTTGACACGGTGGTCGCCGCGCACGAGGACGAGGATCAGGCCGCGGTCGACGGCCATGATCGGGTAGGCCTTGAGCACCGCGCCGTCGGGCACGCCGAGGGAGCGCGCGACCTCCTCGACCGTCGTGAGCCCCGGCGTCGGGACGAGCTCGGGCTCGTCGAGCGGCGGCGGCAGGTCGACGGGCTGGGGCGTCGCGCTGGCGATCTCGACGCTGGCCGCGTAGCCGGGCGCAAGCGCCACCTCGTTCTCCCCCGCCGCGCACGGCGCCATGTACTCGTGGGCGCCGGTGCCGCCCATCATCCCCACGTCGGACTCGACCCGGTACCACTCGAGGCCGCAGCGCTCGAGCATCCGGTCGTAGGCCGTGATGTGCTTCGCGTAGTTCTCGTCGAGGCCGGCCTGGTCGCGGTCGAAGGTGTAGGCGTCCTTCATGATGAACTCGCGCGTGCGGAGGACCCCGGCGCGCGGCCGCGGCTCGTCGCGCTCCTTGACCTGGAAGTGGTAGAGGATCTTCTGCAGGTCCCGGTAGGAGCGCACCGACTGCGCGGCGTGCAGCGTCACGATCTCCTCGTGCGTCATCGCCAGCACCATGTCCGCGCCCTTGCGGTCCTGGAGCTTGAAGAGCTCGTCGATGGCGATCCGGCCGGTCCGCCGCCACGGCTCCGCCGGATGCAGCACGGGCATGAGCATCTCCTGCCCGCCGATCCGATCCATCTCCTCCCGCACGATCTGGACGATCCGCTGATGCACCCGCCACCCGGCGGGCAGCCACGACCACAACCCCGACCCGACCTGCCGGATCAGCCCGGCCCGGACCATCAGCTTGTGCGAGATCGCCTCGGCGTCGGAGGGCGGCTGCTTCTCGGTGGGAAGGAAGTAGCGGTCGAGGCGGGTCATCGTGCGGGGCGCAGAGCCTACCGGCGGGGTGGGCCAGCCGTACGCGGTCCGCGTGCGCACCCGCCCTGGCGACAGGCCACCGCCGACGGCTAAGGTCGGCACGTGCGCCGCAGTGCGCCTCGCGCCCTCCTCGCAACATTGGTCCTGGGTCTCGCCTTCGCCGGCCAGGCCCGCGCGGCCGACCACGTCTACGTCGTCGACCAGTCGGGCGACAACTCGAGCACCGCCCACCACTGCGTGTACACGTCCGACGCGTTCGACGTGTTGGCGGCCAACGCCGACTGCTCGATCGTCGACGCGCTGCGGCTGGCGGCCGCCGACGCGCCGACCGATCACGACACGATCAAGTTCCTGCTGACGCCGGTCACGATGAGCAACTCGATCCCGTTGAGGGTGCCCGGCAACGTGACGCTCCAGGGCTGCCCCGACGGTACCGACCCCGCCAGCGCCCCGTGCGTCGAGATCGTCGGGCCGAACGCGAGCACGAACGTCCTCGACGTATGTCCGCCCGGCACGCCGCCGCTCTGTCCCGCCGGCACCGCCCAGCACCCGACGATCGACCACGTGGGCGTCAGCAAGGCGAACGTCGCCGTCCGATGGAGCGGCACGGGAACGCTGACCATCACCGGCGGCTACTTCGGGCTCCACTTCAACGCCGGGACGTGGACGGCGCCGGCGGCCAACCACGTGAACGCGGCGATCGTCCAGAACGCCGGCGCCGGTCCGCTCACCGCCGGCGGGGCGAGCTCGGGCCAGCCGAACATCATCTCCAACGTCGGCACGGGGATCGTCGTGCGCAGCCCGGGCGCCACGCTGCAGGGGAACGTCATCAGCCAGGCCACGGTCGGCCTCGACATCGGCAGCACCGGCGCCCAGGTCCTCGGGAACGTGATCCTGGGCGGCACGACGAGCACGACCGGCCTGCTCCTCGGAGGCGACGACGAGTCCGGCGCCTCCATCACCAACAACTTCTTCGGAGTCAACCTGTTCGGCGCATCGGCTCCGTTCACCGGCTCGGCGCTCCGCATCCAGGGGGATGGCAACACGGTGCAGGGCAACACGATCGCCGATCAGGGCGCGCACGCGGCCGCCGTGACGATCGAGGACGGCGACCGGAACGTCCTCACCAGCAACTTCGTGGGCACGGACTCGGCGACCGACGACCTCGGCCCCGACGGTCCCGGCATCCTCCTCACCCCCGGTGCGACGGGCGAGAAGGACGGCGCCAACGGCAACCGGATCGGCGGTGACGCGACCTCGGAGGAGAACGTCGTCTCGTTCGCCGCCGGCCCGGCGATCGCCCTGCAGGGATCGGCCGGGACCGGCGACGTCTTCGCGCGCAACAAGGGGCAGTCCAACACCGGGCCGTTCCTCGACATCGGCGCCCCCGGGGCCGGTGGCGAAGGTCCCTTGAACGGCGGGGTGAACCCGCCGGCTATCTCCGTCGCGGGACAGACGCGCATCACCGGCACGGCCCCGGCCGGCGGGACCGTCCGCCTGTTCCGGGTCGGCGTCACCACGGGCGAGGTGGACGGCTGGGCGGGGAACGCGGTCGCCGCCGCGGATGGGAGCTGGTCGTTCACTCCCGCCGCCCCGCTCGAGGCCCCGGGGCGCATCGCGGCGAGCGTGACCGTCGCGAGCGGGACCTCCGAGCTCTCGCCGAACCCGGTGGTCGTCGACAACGTACCACCGGAGACGACGATCGCCGTCGGTCCCGGCGCGCGCACCCGGGACGCGACGCCCCGGTTCTACTTCACCGCCACCGAGGCCGACTCGACGTTCGCGTGCCGGACGGACGGCGCCGCGTTCGCCCCATGCGGCTCCCCGCGGACGCTGCGACGCCTACGCGACGGGCGCCATTCCTTCGAGGTGCGCGCCCGCGATCCGGCCGGCAACGTGGACCCGACGCCGGCTCGGCGCGCGTTCACCGTCGACACCAAGGGCCCGCGCGTCGCGCTGGGCACGCGCCGCGCCGGTCTCCGTCACGGCGTCGTCGCGTTGCGGATCTCCTGCGCGCGGAGCGAGCGCGCCCGATGCTCGGGCAAGGTGTCCCTGCGTGGCGTGGCCGGCAAGCGGTTCAAGGTCCCCGCGGGCGCCACCCGGACGCTCCGCTTGCACGTCGCCGCCAAGACCGCCGCGCGGATCTCCGCGCGCGGCAGCGTCCGCGTCCGCGCGCTGCTGGACGCCCGGGACGCTGCCGGCAACCGCACGCTGCTCCGGCGGACGGTGACGCTGACGGCCTCTACTTGAGGCGCTCGACGGTCGAGACGCTGCCGTCGCGGTGGTGGAAGACCAGCTTGACCAGCCCCGTGCGGGGCGCGAAGTAGCTGGTGCGGGACCCGCTGCCGAACGCGAAGCCGCTTTGCTTCAGAGTGGTCTTCACGGCGAGCGCGCGGAACCTGCCGGCCTTGGTCCTGACGGACGCGAACCCGAGGATCTTCGACTGGCCGGTGACGCCGAAGGTCTTGAAGTCGCTGCTCCCGGCGACGCTCTTCCAGGACTGACCGAGCACGGGATAGCCCGGCAGGATGGGGTTGAAGCCGAAGAGCATCAAGTCGAACGGAGTGAAGAAGTGCCGCCGGCGGGACTTCGGCGCCGAGCGCGGCCCGAGCGCCGGGAACTTGGCCCCGGAGACCGCCTTCGTGGCCGCGGCCACGCTGATCACGCCGGTCAGCCGTGTGGAGAGCTCATAGGAGCCGACCAGCCGAATCGGGCCCGACAGCGACTTCACGTCGACGCGCGCCGTGTTGTTGACGATCTGGCTCACGGTGAACTGCTGGGTCGACCACTTGCGCATGTGCTTGGAGTTGCGCCAGCGGAACCTGAGGTGCTGACCGAGCTTCAGCGGGAAGTAGTTGGCGTCGGGGGGCAGCGGGCGTGGCGTCAGGTTCGTCCTCAGGAGCTGGGCGCCTTGGACCTCGCCGCCGGTGTGGCGGAAGTCGATCTTCACGGGCCCGACGCCGCGCACCCACCACACGGTGCGCACTCCGCTCCCGTACGGGTCGCCGAGAGCCCCGCCCTGGGTGACGGACGACTCCACCTTCGCCGCCGGCACGCCCTTCGGGAAGGCCGGGACCACGACGCGGTCGGTCCCGACGTAGCGGTTGTCGCTCGTGACGTCGTCGTTCGCGCCGCCGACGGAGCTCCAGGTCGACCCGGCGAGCAGCGGCTCCTGGAGCACGGGCGCCCTCGACCCCCAGGTGAACATGAAGAACGAGCCCGCGAGGCTGTTCGGGCAGCTGCTGGGCGAGGAGCAGAGGATGGGGAACTGGGGCGGTGCGGGCGTGCTGCTCCAGTTCACGGCGAGCAGACCGCCGACGGAGCGAGTGAAGTCCATCGTTCCGGCGGTCGGGATCGAGTACGGGCTGTTTCCGAGGTTGTTCGTCGTCCAGTCGACGCTGAACGAGGTCCCGCGGGCGCTAGAGAGCGTGTAGCGCTCGTTGGTCGACGTCGGCGAGTAGACGCTGTCCGACCATTGATAGGTCCAGGTGGCTCCGGCGCTGCTCGGGAGCCACTGGTTGACCGGATCGGACAAGCCGGTGCCCGCGGTGCTGGCGGCGGTGGCGACGGCCGGCACGACGAGCAGCATGAACACGGTCGCCGACAGGGCGCGGCGCAGCCGACGAGGAGCCATCGGCCGCCAATCCTAGCCGCGCCGAGCTCGTCTGTGTGGTCGATGTCGGCGGGATAACCACGGCGCGGATCGCCACCGCGGCCGTCTCGTTGTCGACGATCGTGACGGTGCCCGTGCCGCGACCGATCGTGACGCCGCCGGTCGGGCTCGAGAGCACGAGGCGGAACACCTCGTCGCCCTCGAGCAGCTTGTCGCCCACGATCGTGACCGTGAAGGTCGCGGTCGTCTGTCCGGCCGCGAAGGTCACGGTCCCGGTGGCGGCCTGGTAGTCGACGCCGGCGGTCGCGTAACCCGCACCGGTGCCCCCCTGCTGCGTCGTGGCCGTCACCGTCACCGGGGTGGTCATGGCGTTCGAGAGGGTGATGGTCACCGTCAGCGTCGTCGTCCCGCGGTCGCCCTCGACGGTCTGCGCGTCCTGCACCGAGAACGTGGGCGGAGCG
>JAOPZQ010000283.1 GCA_025964075.1 Solirubrobacterales bacterium
GGTCGCCGCCGGCGCCGAGATCTCGACGCGCTGCGAGGTGCGGACGATCGCGCCCGCCGGCGGCGGCTATGAGGTCGGCTACGTCGTCCACGAGGCCGCGCGCGAGGGGGAGGAGACGGCCACGGACCGGTTGGCGGTCCACCGCGTGCACGCCGACCGGGTGATCGTCGCGGCGGGTGCGCTCTCGACGACGTACCTGCTGCTGCGAAACCGGGCGGCGCTGCCGGCCCTCTCGCCCGCCCTGGGGACGCGCTTCTCGGGCAACGGCGACCTGCTGACGTTCGCGCTGCGCTGCCGCGTCCCGACCGAGGGCGGCTCGGTCCCGCGCGAGCTCGACCCGTTCGTCGGGCCGTCGATCACGAGCGCGATCCGCGTCCCCGACGCGGCCGACGGCGGCGAGGGTCGCGGCTTCTACCTCGAGGAGGCCGGGATCCCGGTGATCGTCGCCTGGCTGCTCGGCGTGCTCGAGGCGCCGCGGGCCGTGCGCCGCGCCCGGCCGCTCGTGCGCGGGATGCTCGGCACCTGGCGCGGCCGCCATCGGGACCCGGCGGTCTCCGCCGAGATCTCGGCGCTGTTCGGGGACGGGACGCACTCGACGGCGATGCTGCCGCTGCTCGGGATGGGCCGCGACGTCCCCGACGGCACAGCCCGGCTCGTCGACGGTGGGCTCGACGTCGACTGGCGCAAGGACGGCGCCTCGGAGCCGTTCTTCGCGCGCATGCGCGCCACGGCGCGCGAGCTCGCCCGCGCGCTCGGCGGCGGCTTCGCGGACAACCCGAGCTGGTATCTGAACCGCCTGATCACCGTCCATCCGGTCGGCGGCGCGCCGATGGGCGCGACGGCGGCGCAGGGCGTCGTCGATCCGTTCGGCGAGGTGTTCGGCCATCCCGGCCTCCACGTGCTCGACGGGGCGGCGATGCCCGGGCCGGTCGGTCCCAATCCGGCGCTGACGATCGCGGCATTCGCCGAGCGCGGCGTCGAGGCGCTCCTCGAGGGCCGCTCTACGGTGGAGCGAGCAGGGTCGTCCGCAGCTCGCTCATGAGGGCACCGACCTCGCGCTTCGACAGGCGCCGGTCGGGCGCCTCGCGCGCCATCTGGAGCAGCCCGACGTACGTCGCGTAGGCGAGGCGCGCGCGCTGCTCGGCGCGCTTCGTCGGGAACCCCAGCTCGCGGTAGGTGGAAGTCAGCCGCGCCAGGCGGCCGGACGTGACGCGCGCGACGGCATCGCGGACGCGCGGGTCGTGCAGCTCGCCGAGGAGGTTGACGTGGACCGAGGGTGCTGCGCTCTGGCTGAATTCGACCGCCGTCAGCATCGCCTGCTCGAGCCGCTGCGCCGGGTCCTCGATCGCCGCGAACTCGCTCATCGCGCCGTGCGTCTCCTCCCAGCGCGCGAGCGCCGCGACGACCAGGGCGTCGCGGCTCGGGAAGTGCGCGTAGAAGCTCCCCTTGGTCACGCCGAGGCGCGCGGCGAGGGGCTCGACCGCGACGCCCGCGAGCCCGCTCTCGGCGATCGCGTCGAGGGCGGCGCGCTCCCAGTCCTCGCGGCTCAGGCGTCGCTTCACGGCTCCGATCATACGCTACCGCATGGATACGCTACAGTATGCATACGCAACCGTATGAAGGAACGAACATGAGGCAGCTGGCGAAGGACGTGTGGCGGCTCTCGGAGCGCATCGGGCCGCTCATCAACGTGTACCTGGCGGAGGACGTGCTGATCGACGCCGGCCGCCGTCAGGACCGCGGCCGGATCTTCCGGCAGCTCGAGGGTCGCAACCTGTCCCTGGTCGCGATCACCCACGCGCATCCCGACCACCAGGGCGTTGCCAAGGACGTCTGCGAGGCGCGGGGCATCCCGCTCGCCTGCCACGCCGACGATGTCGATGCGATGGAGGGGCGCCGTCCGCTGTCCGCCGGCGGCAGCCGGATCAGCCGCCTGATCGCGAGCCGGTGGGGCGGCCCTCCGCGCCGGGTGGACCGGGTGCTCCGCGAGGGCGACGAGGTTGCCGGCTTCCGCGTGATCCACGCTCCCGGGCATTCGCCGGGGGAGGTCGTCCTCTTCCGCGAGGCCGACCGCGTGGCGATCTGCGGCGACGTGATCCGCAACCTGAGCTACGCGACGATGCGCAAGACGATCCTCGAGCCGCCCGACGCCTTCAACGTCGACTCGGAGCAGAACCGCGCCTCGATCCGGAAGCTCGCCGACCTCGAGCCGTCGCTGATCCTCCCCGGCCACGGCGACGCCGTCACCGACATGACGGCGTTCAGGCGGTTCGTGGAGCGGCTTCCATGACCGACCGCAGCGCCGCGAAGAGCGCCGGCTCGAACTCCCGGCGCCTCGCGATGACGGCGCCGTGGTCGCCGGGCGCGTCGAACGTCGGCGCGCCCAGCGTCTCCGCGAGGCCGCGTTGCAGCTTCGGCGGGACCGCGCCGTCGCCGGTCGTGACGACGACCGCCGCCGGGTGGGGCAGCTCGCCCAGCCAGGGCCGGCCGTCGTAGCGGCTGAGCTCGCGGCCCGCCTCCGCGAGGTCGCGGGCCGAGCCGCGCGTGAGCTCGCTCGCGGTCCAGGTCGTGATCGGCGAGTCGGGGAAGCCCGCGGCGCGGAGACCGCGGCGCCAGGCGGCGTTCGGGAACGCGCCCAGGATCAGACGGATCAATGCCATGGCACGCCAGAAGCGCCGCATCCGGCGCGAGCGCCAGTGCGTCGAGGTCGCGCACAGGACGAGCCCGCGCACGAGCTCCGGGTGGCGGCGGGCGAGGAGGCACGCGATCGGGCCGCCCATCGAGTAGCCCGTCGCCAGCACGGGGCTGACCCCGAGCTCGCGCAGGACACCGGCCGCGTCATCCGCGCAGTCGGTGAGCCGGAACGGCTGCGGCGCGCGGATTCCCCGGCCGTGGCCGCGGTGGTCGAGCGCCAGCACCCGGTACCCGGCGCCGATCAGCGGCTCGTACATCGTGAACCAGTTGAGATCGGCCGAGAACATCCAGCCGTGGAGCAGGAGCACCGGCGGCCCTTCGCCGCCCGAGTCGCGGAAGAAGACCTCGCCGCGGTCGGGCACGGTGATCACCCGGCCGGGCGGCATCGGCACCGGCGGCATCGGCGCCCACGGGGGCGCCGTCACCCGGCGGCGCATCCCC
>JAOPZQ010000295.1 GCA_025964075.1 Solirubrobacterales bacterium
TACGCGAGCCACCGCTCGAGGTGCCGTGGAGCCCCGGCTTCACCGGCGGAGGGCCGGGCGCGCGCGGGCTTCGGTGCGCGCCGCCGGCGCCGCGCGTTCCCTTGGACGTCGAAGTCCCGGTGCTCGAGCTGCCGGTGGCGGACTTCCCCTTGCCGCCCTTGCCGGTCGGGGCCTTCCCCGTGCCGGTCGGGGACTTCCCGCTGCCGGTGGCGGACGTGCCGCTACCGCGTCCCGACGAGGACTTGGCGCCCGAGGACGGCGCGGCGCCGCTGCGCGAGCCGGACGACGTGCCCCCGCGCCTCCGCGATGCACCCGATCCAGGAGCCCCCTGCCGCAACGCACGGGCCGCGCTCTGGCCAGCGGGACGGGTCGGCGGGACAGGGGGCGACGGCGCGGCCCGCTTGCGGACCCCACCGGCCGCAGGAGCCTGGCTCGCTGGGGCTGCCGTGGGCTTGGCGAGGGCTCCGATCGCCGGCAGCGGCAGGCCGGGCATGCGGCCGAAGCCCAGCGCCCCGGCGACGAGGGCGACCAGCCACGCGGCGGTGATCAAGGCGGCGATGCGCCCCAGGGCACGCAGCAAGCGCGCGCGGCGGCCGTCGGGCGACACGAAGACCGAACGCTCCTGCGCCCCGGCGGCGGCCTCGAGTGAGCGGGGCACGGATTCGAGCGGCGGCGGCGGTTCTTCCGACTGTTCCACAAAAAGGGGCATCGTTCAGACAAACGCACGAGATGGGCAAAGGTTGGCCACCGACCGAGCGATCGCGGTGGGTGAGGTAGAACACGACCCGTGCACGAGACCGAGGCCGACCTGCGCGAGCTCCAGCGGCTCCTCGACGCGAGCTACGCGCGCGCGGGCGCGCACCTGAAGTCGATCTGGGGCGAGGACTCACGACTCGACGCCGCCGCGCTCGCCGCCGAGCTCGCGGGCGTCCAGGTCCTCGACCTCGCGACGGTGACGCCGAACGGCGAGCCCCGCGTGGCGCCGGTCGACGGGCTCTTCTACCGCGGGCGCCTCTGGTTCGGCTCGGCGGACGACTCCGCGCGATTCCGGAACATCCGGGGGAACGCGGCGGTCAGCGGCGCGATCACGCGCGGGCTCGAGACGTTCCTCGTGATCGTGCACGGCCGGGCGATCGAGACGGACCCGCGCGGACCCGAGGCCGGCGGCTTCGCCCGGTACCCGCGGGAGCTCTACGACTTCGACTGGGACGCGATGCACCCCGACGCGCCGTACGCCCGCATCGAGGCGCGCACGCTGCTGGCGTTCAAGCGGCCTTAGCTCACGCCTCGTTCGTCCCGCACCACGCCAGGCAGCCGCCGTCGATCGAGAACACCGAGCCGGTGATCCACGCCGCGGCGTCGGAGGCGAGGTAGCAGACGAGCGACGCGACCTCCTCGATCTTCCCGAAGCGCGGGATGAGCTGGGAGGCGACCATCGTCCGGGCGATCGCGTCCTTGTCCTCGGCGGCGTCGACGAACTTGCGGACCATGTCCGTGTAGACGGAGGCCGGCGCGTAGGTGTTGACGCGGACGTCCGGGGCGAGGTCGACGGCGACGCAGCGCGTGAGCTGGATCAGGCCCGCCTTGGTCGCGCCGTAGGCGTTCATGTTCGGGTAGCCGGTGAGGCCGCCCGTCGAGCCCGCGTTGATGATCGAGGGGTTGCGCTTGGACTTGCGCAGGTGCGGCGCGGCGTACTTCATCGCGAGCCAGGGGCCGCGGAGGTTGATCTGGAAGATCTTCTCGAAGACGTCCTCGGGCAGCGTCTCGACGGTGAGGTCGCTGGTGAAGTCGGACTCGTGGACGCCCGCGTTGTTGTGGAGGACGTCGAGGCCGCCGAAGCGCTCGGCCGTGCCGTCGATCAGCGCGCGGACCTGGTCCGGCTTCGTCATGTCGCAGTGGATGTAGTCCGCGTCGGCGCCCTCGGCCTTGACGAGCTCGACGGTCTCGTGGCCGCCCTCGTCGTTGAGGTCGGAGATCATCACCGCGGCGGCGCCCTGGCGGGCCATCTCGATCGCGGTCCCGCGGCCGATGCCGCGCGCCGAGCCGGTGACCAGGCAGATCTTCTCGTCGAGCACGAAGCTCTCCTCTCGTTCGGTACTCAGGCCGTGGGGTTGGCGAAGTCGAAGCGCATGAGCGCCTCGGTGTCCGGCGCGATGTTCAGCGCGACATTGATCGACGCGAATCCGCCCATCACGGCGCAGAGGATCGAGAGCTCGACGATCTCCGCCTCCGAGAAGTGGGTCCGGAGGTCGGCGACCATGGCGTCGGTGACGAATCCGGGATTCGTGACGAACGCCTCCACGTAGCGCAGCGCCGATTTCTCGGACTCGGTGTAGTCGCCGTTCTCGAAGTCGTCGATGTCGAGGTAGTCGGCCTCGACGGTGTGGCCCTCGGCCACGACGAACCGCGTGTTCTGGCAGGTGCGGCACCCGACGGTGCGCGCGATCTTCATGCGCGAGAGGTCCTTCACGCGCATGTCGAGCACGCCGTCGGCCCACACCTTGCCGTAGAACTCGAAGAACCCCGCGAGGAGCTCGGGGCGCCAGGCCATGACTCCGTTGAACCGGCCTTCGACGCCCGGGACGGGGTCGAGCCGCGGCTCTCCCTGCGGGCCGATGGTGGGGAGCGGCGAGGTGTTCTTCGGCATCCTGGTTCCTCCTGGGAGACTCGCGCCGGAGCGTACCAATTCAAACAACCGTTCGGTAGAGTCAGGCCGGATGCCCGACGGTTCGACGCTGTCCCTGGAGGTCGCCGGCGGCGTCGCCTGGGCGACGCTCGACCGCCCGGAGAAGCTCAACGCGATGGGTCCCGGCTTCTGGGCCGAGCTGCGGTCCGTGCTCGACCGCGTCCAGAGCGACGACGACGCCCGCGTGCTCGTGTTCCGGGGCGCCGGACGCTGCTTCTCGGTCGGCGGCGACATCGAGGGCTTCGGCACGCTCGGCGACATCGGGCAGCGCCGCGCCTACGTGGCCGAGGCGCTCGGCGCGCTGCGCGCGGTCGAGGAGCTGCCCAAGCCGACGATCGCCGCCGTGCACGGCTTCGCCTACGGCGGCGGCTGCGAGCTGACGATGGTGTGCGACCTCGTCGTCGCCGACGACACCGCGCGCTTCGCCACCCCGGAGGCGGGAGTCGGTCTCATGCCCGGGCTCGCGATCGTGCGCGGCCGCGCGCACGCCGGCCTGCACGCGATGAAGCACCTGGCGCTCACCGGCGAGCCGATCGACGCCGAGCAGGCGCGCCTCGCCGGGCTCGTCAACACGGTCACGCCCGCCGGCGGACACGAGGCCGAGGCGGCGCGCCTCGCGGCCCTGATGGCGAAGAAGGCGCCGCTCGCGCTCGCCGCGGCCAAGCGCATCCTCGGGCGCGGCAGCGACGAGGGCTACGCCTACGCGATCGAGGCCGTCTCCCTGCTGCAGAGCACGGACGACCACGCGGAGGGCATCGCCGCCTTCGCCGCGAAGCGCGACCCGGAGTTCCGAGGGCGATGAGCGAGGCGGACATGCTCGCCCGCGTCGCCGAGCAGGCGCGCCGCCGCGACGAGGCGCTGGCGATGGGCGGGCCCGAGAGGATCGCGGCGCACCACGCCTCGGGTCGTCTCACCGCGCGCGAGCGGATCGAGCGCCTCGTCGATCCCGGCTCCTGGTACGAGCTCGGCCTGCTCGCGCTGCCGGAGCGCCGGCGCGAGGAGGCGGCGCCGGGCGACGCCGTGATCACCGGCCTCGCAAAGATCGACGGTCGCCCGGTGTGCGCGCTGGCGATCGACGCCACCGTGCTCGCCGGCACGACGGCCCAGGTCAACATGCGCAAGCAGCGGCGGATCGCCGAGTGGGCCGGCCACAAGGGCCTGCCGCTGATCTGCCTGAGCGACGCCGACGGCGGCCGCATGCCCGACGTCATGGGCTGGCGCTTCTCCGGCCTCCCGTTCGACTTCCGCACGTTCGTGCAGCCGCCGCCCGGCCGCCCGCCGACGCCG
>JAOPZQ010000307.1 GCA_025964075.1 Solirubrobacterales bacterium
GGTCCAGGCAGTCCGCCTTCGCCGCGGTCAGCTGGTAGGAGGCGGCGAGCAGGATCACGCCGGCGGCGACGTAGCGGCCGGCGCGGTCCCAGCCGAGGAAGGCCGGGTCGAGCGCCCGCACGGCGTCGAACGCGCCGTAGGCGACGAGGCCGGCGGCGGTCCACGCGGCCAGGTAGCCCGTGACGAACGAGGCGACGGTTCGCCCGCCCGCCCGTGCGGACGCCAGCGCCGCCGGCACGAGCGACGGGAGCATCATCGCCGCCATCATCACCAGCCAGCTGACGGCGAACCAGCCGACGCCGCCGAGGGCGGTGCCCGGTCCGGCGTCCATCCCCGCCATGCGGTCGGCGGTCAGCACCCAGGCGCCGGCGGCGAGCGCGAGGAGCGCGGCGGCGACCCCCGCCGTCGTCGGGCGGGGCAGCGGCGGGGTGGAGCGAAGCGCCGCGGACCCGATCACGCCGTGACCCCGTCGTACTCGTCGTGGCGGACCCAGATGTGGTCGTCGCCGTTGCGGCCGAGCGGGGTCCGGTCCAGCCACTGGTAGGCGCCCCACAGGCCGTCGAGGCCGCGGGCGTAGGCCGAGTAGGCGTGGTGGACGGCCCCGTCCTCGAGGACGAACGCGCTCATGCCCGGCCTCTCCTGCAGGAAGTCCGCCACGGTCGCCCCGCTGCTCGCCGCCGTCTCCGCCAGGGAGCCCGTCGTGAGCTCGAACAGCGGCGTGCGGTCGCCGAAGGGCTCGTAGTTGTACTCGCCGCCCTCGCGCAGGTGCTCGGGCGTGACCGACGCGGCGTAGTCGTAGTTGAAGTCCGTGCCGTTCGACGAGAGCCACGGGAACGTCCAGCCCATGCGCCGCCGGTAGGCCTGGAGCTTCTCGAGCGGCGCCCGCGAGACCGCGACGAAGGACACGTCCGCCCGGTTGGCGAGGTGCAGGTGTATGCCGTTGAAACCGTCGGCGATCGACGAGCAGCTGGGGCACGCGGCCTCGAAGTCCGGGCCGAACATGAGGTGGTAGACGACCAGCTGCGCATGCCCGTCGAAGAGGTCCGCGAGCGTCTTCGTGCCGTCCTCGGCGTCGAACGTGTACTCCTTCTCGACTAGTACCCACGGCAGCTCCCGCCGCTCGCGGGCGAGCTCGTCGCCCCGGCGCGTGTGCTCCTTCTCACGCGCCAGCAGCTGCCTGCGGGCCGCCAGCCACTCCTCCCGCGTTCCGATCCGATGACTCGTCATGTGCTGCGCTCCTCTCGTCGACGTTCCTGTGCCTGCTCGCGCGCGACGGCCTCGGCGATGCGCTTGATCGCCGACAGCCGCGCGTCCCATTCCGCCGCCACCTGCGCCATCGACCGGGTCGCGGCGACGAGCCGCTGCGGCTGGATCGCGTAGCGGACCTCCCTCCCCTGACGCCGCGCCTGCACGAGCCCGGCGCGGTCGAGCACCGCGAGGTGCTTGGCCACCGCCTGCCGGGTGACCGGCAGCTCGCCGGCCATCGCGGTCGCCGTCGCCTCCCCTCGACCGAGGAGGACCTCGACCACCCGCCGGCGCGTGGGATCGCCGATCGCCGCCCACAGCTCGTCGAGCTCGGCGACCTCCGTACTCACCGGCCCACCCGCTCGGCGTACTCGACGAGCTCGCCGAGCTCCTTGACCCAGCCGTCCTGATGGTCGGCGAGGCGCCGGCGGCGCTCCTCGTCGTCCACGGCGAGGTCGCGGAAGCCGCTTTCGACCACCGTCAGCCGCGTGCCGTCGCCCTCCTGCGCGAGGCTGAACTCGACCAGGGTCGAGTTGCCCTCGGCGAGCTCGGAGCCGTGCCCGACGACCCAGTGGAAGGAGAAGAAGTGCGGCGGCTCGACCCGCTCGACGCGCCCTTGGACGGTGTGGGCCCCCTCCCAGTGGAGGACGAGCGGCCCGCCGGGACGCAGCTCGAGCTCGACGGTGTCGCTGAACCAACCGCTGATGTGCTCGGGCGCGGTGACGACCGACCACACCACGTCCACGGGCGCGTCGATCAGGACCTCGCGTTCGATCTGCTGGGCGACCACTGCATCCTCCGCTCGATGTGCAACCAAAGGTTGCGTAACCGTAGCACGCCGCCGAACGGCGTCGCGAGGCCGCGCCGGCCAGGCGCGCGAGGCGGCGAAGCGACGTCCGGGCCGGCCGCGACGCGACGTTCCGGGCTACCAGCATGGCGATCGCGTCGTTCCTCGAGGGCCGCGTCCGCGCGCTCGAGTGGCTCGGTGGTGTGCCTCGGGAGTGCGTCTACGACAACCTGCGCCGCTGCTGGCCGAGCTGATCCGCGCAAGCTTCGCGCCGCGCACAAGCCCGCCAGAGCTTGCGCGAGGCGGTCGCCCAGCTCGAGCGGCCGCCGCGAAGGTCAGCCACGTCCCGGGACTGGACTCCGGCGCATGCCAAACTGCATTCGATCCGGGGTGAATCGACCGCTCCGGTCGCGGACGGGCAAGCGAAGATCCGGCACAATTGCAAAATCGAGGTGTAGCCATCGGCGTCCTGGCACTCGTCGGCACGCGCAAGGGGCTTTTCTTGCTCTGGGGCGATGACGATCGCCGCCGGTGGCAGGCCGAGGGCCCGCTGCTGGAGGGCTGGGGCGTCTACCACGCGACGGTCGACCCGCGTGACGGCACGCTTCACGCGGCAGCAAACCACGTCGTCTATGGTCCGACCGTGCAGCGCTCGACGGATACTGGCAAGACGTGGACGCGCTCGAAGCAGATCGGCTTGCCTGCGGAGTCTGGGCTGACGCTGAACGCGACGTGGCACATCGAGCCGGGCCGCCGGGAGGACCCCGAAACGCTCTATCTCGGCGCTGACCCCGGCGTGCTCTTTCGGTCTGACGACGGTGGCGAGACCTGGGAGGCGAATCGCGGCATTCTCGAGCACCCTACGCGTGAGGGGTGGTTCCCGGGCGCCGGAGGCATGTGCTGCCATTCGATCCAGCTCGATCCCCGCGACCGTCAACGCATGTACGTCGGTATCACGGCGGCTGGCGTCTTCCGCTCGGATGACGGAGGCGAGACCTGGATTCCGGTCAACCACAACGTCGCGGCCGATTTCCTCGCCGACCCGTATTCAGAGGTCGGGCAGTGCCCGCACAAGCTGCTCCTCCACCCCGCGCGGGATCGCCTGTGGCAGCAGAACCACTTCGGCGTATACCTCTCCGACGACCACGGCGACTCATGGGTGCGGCTTGACGGGAACGGGCTGCCGGGTGGGTTCGGCTTTCCGATCATGCTGGACCCAAACGATCCGGACAAGGCCTTCGTGATCCCGGAGCGGGGTCCGGAGTATCACTACAGCCCCGGCGGGCGCCTTACCGTGTACCGCACGCGGGACGGTGGGGACTCGTGGGAGCCAATGGCCGACGGCCTCCCCGAGCAAGCCTGGGCCGCCGTGCTCCGCGAGGCCTCGGCCTATGACGAGGAGTCGCTCTACTTCGGCACGCAGAGCGGCTCGTTTTTCGCACTGACCGACGGCGACAGGTGGGTCGAGGCGGTACGGCACCTTCCGCCGATCCTGTCGGTGGAGGTCGCAGCGTGGTCCGGGTAGTCCTTCCGAGCATGCTCGCCGCGCAGGCGGAGGGCCGGAAGAGCTTCGAAATCGAGGCGGAGACTCTCGGCGAGGCGCTCCACGCGCTGCCGGTCGCGGACCTCCTGTTCAACGAGCGAGGCGAGCTGAATCGGCATCTGAACGTATACGTCGACGGGACGGACGCGCGCGAACGCGGCGGTCTGGAAGGGCCACTCGCGGCCGCCCGCGAGATCCGGATCGTGGCCATGGTCTCCGGCGGATAGGGCCGCCGAGGCCGTGCTTGTCGGGCGTCGCGAGGAGTGCGCCAGGCTTGATCGCCTGCTGGCGACCGCGACGGCGGGGGATAGCGCGGTTCTGGTTCTGCGTGGCGCGGCGGGGACGGGAAAGACCGCGCTTCTGGATTACGCCGCCGGGGGCGCCGATGGCTACCGGGTGGTCCGTGCGGTCGGGGTGGAATCGGAGATGGAGCTGCCGTTCGCGGGTTTGCACCAGCTGTTTGGGGCGCTGCTCGATCGCCTCGAAGGCTTACCGCCCCCGCAACGCGACGCGCTCGGGACCGCCTTCGGGATGAGCTCGGGCCGCCAGCCCGATCGCTTCCTCATCGGTCTCGCGGTGCTCAGCCTGCTCTCCAACGCTGCCGAGGAACGGCCGCTCCTCTGTCTCGTCGATGACGCGCAATGGCTTGATCGGTCCTCGGCACTGGTGCTTGCATTCGTGGCTCGCCGCCTGGGGGCAGAGTCCGTCGTCCTCCTGTTCGCGGTGCGCGAGCCGCTCACGGTCGACGAGTTGGCGCGGCTGCCGGATCTGCCGCTCGAGGGACTGTCGGACGCGCACGCGCGCGAGCTGCTCGCCTCGGTCATCGGCGCGCCGCTGGATGAGCGCGTGCGCGGGCGCATCCTTGCCGAGGCGCGCGGCAACCCGCTCGCGTTGCTCGAGCTGCCACGTGAGTTGTGGTCCGGGAAGGTGACGAACGGCTTCGGCCTTCCGGACCAGCTACCGCTGCAAAGCCGAATCGAGGCGAGCTTCCTGGGCCGCGTGCAGCAGCTGCCCGCCGCCACGCAGCGGCTACTGCTTCTCGCCGCCGCCGAGCCGACCGGCGAGCCGGAACTGCTCTGGCGCTCGGCGGCGGAGCTCGGGATCGAGATCGACGCCGTGGCTCCCGCCGTGGGGGATGGCATGCTCGAGCTCGGCGGACGACTCGCCTTCCGCCACCCGCTGCTGCGTTCGGCGATCTACGAGGCGGCGCCCGCGGAGGATCGGCGAACCGCGCATCGGGCCCTGGCCGCGGCCACCGATGCCGAGCTCGATCCCGATCGTCGGGCCTGGCACCTCGCCCGCGCCGCGCTGGCACCCGACGAGGAGGTCGCCGACGAGCTGGAGCG
>JAOPZQ010000311.1 GCA_025964075.1 Solirubrobacterales bacterium
AGGAGGCGCTCCGCGGCGTAGTCGAGTAGATTCGCGAGACCGAGCTTGTCGGAGAGCTCGCGGCTGTGGATGTCGATGCTGGCGCGCTCGGCGCCGCCCCTGCGCACGGAGGCTCCGACCGCGGCGACATAGGCGAGGGCCGCGAGCGCGAAGGGCAGGGCGCAGAGGAGCACGTCCAGGTACCAGGCCGGCGAGTGGTCGTGCGCGATCTCGTCGGCGACGAGCGTGAGCCCGGTGAGCAGGCCGACGAGCGAGCCGTTGACGAAGAACGCGACATCGGCCTTGACGTCCGAGTGGACCTGCGCCTCCTGGTCGGAGACCAGCATCTCGATCGCCGGCCAGGCGCCGATGCTGTTGAGGTGCCAGCGCGTCATCGAATGGCGTTCGAACGCCCGCACGGCGTTGCCGAACGCGGTCGGGAGCATCAGGCCGTCGGTGTCGTGCGGGAAGTACTGGTCGAGGCGCCAGCGCGCGTCGAAGCGCTCGGCCTCGGTGAGCTCGGTGTCCGTGGTCCGGTCCCGGGCGCGCGTCAGCCGGCCGTTCTGACGGGTCATCAGCGGGCGGTACATCCAGCGCCACGGCCGGCGCGCGGAGGCGGTGGCGAGCGGGTAGCCCTCGTAGAGGCGGAGGATCGGGTAGTGCAGGCCGAGCAGGACGAGGCCGCCGAGGAGCGCGAAGCCGCCGACGATCGCGATCTGGCCGCCCGAGCTCGCGTGGCGGTACCCGGGTTGCGAGACTGGCCGCATGCGCGTCCTCGCCGTCGTCCACCAGCCCGATGCCGGCATGGGCGTGTTCGCCGGCGGTGGCGCGGAGATCGTCGAGTGGCATCCCCCCGAGGAGCCGGCGCCGCGCGGCGAGCACGACGCCGTCGTCGTCCTCGGAGGGTCGATGAACGTCGACGACGAGCGCGACCACGCCTGGCTCGCGCCCGAGAAGGCGCTGCTGCGCGACCTGCTCGCGCGTGGGACGCCGATCCTCGGGGTCTGCCTCGGTGCGCAGCTGCTGGCCGAGGCGGCCGGCGGTGAGGCGCGGCGGGCGGGCGCGCCCGAGATCGGGTGGCATGCCGTGACGCGCGAGGACGACGCGGCCGACGACCCCGTGCTCGGCGCCCTACCGCCGCGCTTCGAGGCCTTCCAGTGGCACAGCTACGAGGCGCTGCCGCCGCCGACGGCCCGCACGCTCGCCCGCAGCGAGGCGTGCGTCCAGGCGTTCAGGATCGCGGACCGCCCGGCCTGGGGCATCCAGTTCCACGCCGAGGTCGATCACGCGACCGCGCAGGGATGGACCCGCGACTACCGCACGGATCCCGACGCGGTGCGCCAGGGCCTCGATCCCGACGCGCTCCTGCGCGAGACCGCACGGAAGATCGCCGGCTGGAACGACGTCGGTCGCGCGCTGTTCGCGCGGTTCCTGACGGCTGCCGCTACTCCGGCGTGACGTAGGCGCTCGAGAGGCCGCCGTCGACGAGGAACGTCGACGCCGTCACGTACGAGGACTCGTCGCTCGCGAGGAAGAGCGCGGCGGAGGCGATCTCTCCCACCTCGGCGAACCGGCCCATCGGCACGTGCACGAGGCGGCGCGCCGCCTTCTCGGGATCGCTCGCGAAGAGCTCCCGCAGCAGCGGCGTGTCGACCGGGCCGGGGCACAGCGCGTTGACGCGCACGCCGCGCCGGGCGAACTCCACCCCGAGCTCGCGCGACATCGAGAGCACGGCGCCCTTCGACGCCGTGTAGGAGATCTGGGACACCGCCGCGCCCATCACCGCGACGAACGAGGCGGTGTTGATCACGGAGCCGCGCAAGGGGCCGCCGTTCTCCAACAGATGGGGGATCCCGTGCTTGCAGCACAGGAACACGCTGCGGACGTTCACGTCCTGGACGCGCTGCCACGCGTCGAGCGCCGTGTCGAGAACCGACGCGTCGTCGTTCGGGTTGATGCCGGCGTTGTTGAAGAGGACGTCGATCCGCCCGAACGCCTCGCGCGCGTGCTGGTAGACGTCGATCACCTGTCCCTCGTGGGTGACGTCGGCCTGGAGCGAGAGGTCGCCGACGGCGTTCTCCGCGAGGTCGACGCCAACCACGCGAGCGCCCTCCTCCATGAACCGGCGCCCGGTCTCGGCGCCGATCCCGCTCGCCGCCCCCGTGACCACGCAGACCTTGCCCTCCAGGCGATCCCCCATCCTCACCCTCCTCCGGTGGCGTAGAAGACGGTCTTGACCTCCGTGTAGTGGTCGAGCGCGTGCGGGCCGAGCTCGCGGCCGACGCCCGACTGCTTGAACCCGCCGAACGGCGTCGAGACGCGCACCGACGAGTTCGAGTTGATCGACAGGTTGCCGGCCTCGACCCCGCGCGCGACCCGCAGCGCCTTGGCGCCGTCGCGCGTCCAGATCGATCCCGACAGACCGTAGATCGTGTCGTTCGCCAGGGACACCGCCTCGGCCTCGGAGGTGAACGGCACGACGACCGCGACCGGGCCGAAGATCTCCTCGGTGACCGCCCGCTCGTCGCGCGAGACCGGGCACAGCACCGTCGGCGGGAACCAGTAGCCCGGACCCGACGGCGCCTGGCCGCGGATCGCGACGGGCGCGCCGTCGGGGACGAACGAGGACACCGTCTCCCGCTGGCCGGCCGAGATCAGCGGGCCCATCTGCGTGTCCTCGGCGAGCGGATCGCCGACGCGCAGAGCCTCGACGGACTCCTCCAGCGCCTCCATGAACCGGTCGAGCACCGAGCACTCGACGAGGATCCGCGAACGCGCGCAGCAGTCCTGGCCGGCGTTGGCGAACACGGCGCCCGGCGCCGCCGCGGCGGCCAACTCGACGTCGGCGTCCGCGAACACGATGTTGGCCGACTTCCCACCGAGCTCGAGCGTCACTCGCTTGATCGTCGCCGCGGCGCCCGCGGCGATCCGCCGCCC
>JAOPZQ010000366.1 GCA_025964075.1 Solirubrobacterales bacterium
CGTCCAGCCGCCCACGCACCGCCAGCGCCGCGGCCTGCGCCGCGAGCTCGGCCGCGGCCTCGGGCCGGTGGGCGCGCTGCGCTCCTGGTGGGCTCTCCCCCCGAAGCTCAGCTGATCCGCGACGACGCGTAGTCGGCCAGCGCCATGACGGTGAGCTGCGGGTTGACGGTGATCGACGACGGGAACACGCTCGCGTCGCAGACGTAGAGGTTCTCGAAGTCGTGGACCCGGAGATCGGGATCGACGACGCCGCGATCCCGGTCGACCGAGATCGCGTTTCCCCCCTGCGGATGCGCGGAGTTCAGGAGGAGGTCGGAGTCGTCGGCCAGCAGCTGGTCGAGCGCGTCGAGATCGCCCGGGGCGCGGAACTCGAGGTAGCGGTGGGAGGAGGGCATCACCCGCAGCGCGCCCGCCTCGAGCATGATCCGGCCGGCGAGCTTCAGCCCCGCCACGACGCGGGCGACGTCGTCGGGATCGGGCGTGTAGTCGAGGGTCACGCCGCCGCCGAGGAGCGCCGGCCGCACGCTCCCGCCCGACTTCGTCCCCACGACCGAGCCGACGCACGTCATGTGCGCGTAGCGCCGCATGTTCCGCCGGTGCTGCTCGAACCAGCCGGGCATGAACAGCGCCTGCGTGACGATCGGGTTGAACCAGGTCTCGAGCGCGTAGCCGGCCTCGGCCGGCGGCTCGAGGTAGTGGGAGATCTGGAGCCCGCGCTCGGAGTGGAGCTCGTCGGGGAAGTCCGCCGTCAGCGGTGTCGCCATGTTGAACGCGAGCCCGCGCCCGGCGCGGCCCCTGGCGATGCCGCTGCGCTGGAGCAGGACGCTCGAGGCGATCGCGCCCGCGGCGACGATCACCGTGCGGGCCCGGACGGTCACGCGGCGCCCGTCGGAGAGCCGGCAGCGGACGCCCGACGCGCGCCGGCCCTCGGAGTCGATCGCCTCGGCCTGGCACTCGGCGACGAACCGCACCCGCCCGAAGCCCGGTTACTGCAGGGCGCGGGGCAGCACGTTGTCGAGCATCGAGAGCTTCTTGCCGTAGGCGCAGCCGATGTTGCAGTACCCGCACCCGAGGCAGTCGCCGATGTTGGCGCTGACAATGCCGAACGTCCACGGAGCGTGGTTCAGGCCGAGCCTCCGGACGCCCTCGACGAACTTCGCGCCGCCGGGGTTGAGCGGCCCGGTGGCGCGCATCGGGACCACGGGCAGGAAGTCGCGCAGGCGCACGAACGACGCGCGCAGCGCGGCGGCGTCGAGGCCGGCGTCGAGGCCGTCGGCGTCCAGCCAGCGGTCGAGCACGCGGTCCGGCAGGTCGAAGCACACGCCGTTGTTGACGACCGTCGAGCCGCCGACGCACATGCCCTGGGCGACCTGGAAGCGGAAGTCCTTGGACAGCGTGAGCGCGCCGTCGGCGTAGAGCTGGCCGAGCTGCGTCGACTCGCTCTCCGTGAAGTCGGTGGGGTCGACGTGGCGGCCGCGCTCGAGGACGAGCACGTCGCGGCCGCGCTCCGCCAGGCGGTAGGCGGCGATCGCGCCGCCGGCGCCGCTGCCCACGACGACCACGTCGGTGGTGATCGTCTCGCCGTGGATGTCCCGCGGGCCCAGGCACCGCAGCGGCGGGTGGGGGCGATGGGCCTCGGCGATCGCCTCCGCCGCGCCCGGGCGGGCGCTGAACGGCAGGTAGCCGACCTCCCGCTGGGCGCGCTCCTCGCCGTAGAAGCCGAGGAAGGCCATCTGCTGGGCGGCGCGGATCATCGCCTGACTCAGCGTGCGCAGCGGGCCGGGCAGGCGGCGGTCCCAGACGTCGACGACGAACCGGCGCTCGACGAAGCGCCGGCGCATGTCGAGGCTCATGATCGTGAACGGCGGCCGCAGCCAGAGCAGCGGGTAGATCGCGAGGCCGAGCAGCGCGATGCGGATGCGCCACTTCCCCTGGGCGGGGAAGCCGGCGAGGTAGGAGTCGACGTTGGCCGCGACGCGCTCCGGGGAGACGTCGTGGCCGGGGACGAGGACCTCGGCGAGCGCCGCGAGGGCGCGGAACTCGGCGTGCCCGAGGTAGCGCAGTCCGAAGCGCGCGCGCTCGGCCGACTCGTAGAGCCACGAGAAGAGCACGACGATCGCCGACGCCGCCCCGAGCCAGACCCAGACGAGCGTCCCCGCGCCGAGGCCCGGGCCGACGATCGTGTGCGAGATCGTCTTCGTGTCGCCGGCGACCAGCGCGGACGCAAGGCCGAGGACGAGCAGCACGTGGCCGCCGATGACCAGCGCCACGGTGAACGAGAAGCGCCGGATGTCGGCGACCGCGATCGCGCACAGCGCGGCGAAGAAGCCGTCCTTGGCCAGCGAGTTGGCCACGAACGGGTACTCGCTGTCGCCGAGCACTCCCATGAGGACGTAGCCGATCGCGAACGCCAGCGACAACAGCCCGAGCAGGATCAGGGCGACGCGCAGGCGCTGCTCGGCGCGCGTCAGGCCGGGGACCTCGCCGATCATGCCGTCCACCGCCAAACCCTAACCGCAGCCCAACGGCCGATGCGAGCGCCGTGCGTAACGTCACACCGCACCCTGGGGTATGTCCCGCTCGATGCCGTCAACCGAATCGCGCCGCCCGGCCTGGGTGCCGCCGCTCGCCGCCGCGCTCGCCGCGCTGGTCGGCCTCGTCAACCTCGCCTCCGCGCTGACGCCGAACATCTCCTGGCGCGGGCACGTGCTCCTCCGGCTCGAGCCGATCGAGGCGATTCCGGTGTTCCACGCGCTGACGGTGCCCGCCGGCGTCGCGCTCTGCGTGGCCGCGCTGTACCTCGGCCGCCGCCGGCGCCGCGCGTGGACGTCCGCGTTCCTCCTCCTCGGCGTCCTCGGCGCGCTGAACCTCCTGAAGGGGCTCGACTTCGAGGAGGCGCTCGCCTGCTGGGGCCTCGCCGCGCTCCTCTGGTGGGGTCGCGACGCGTTCACCGTGGTCCATGAGCCCGTGACGCTCCGCTCGGTCGTCTGGCGGATCCCTCCGCTCGCTCTCGCCGCGATCGCGCTGGCCGCCGCGGCGACCCTGATCGCCAACCCGCATCTCGGGCTGATGGGCACGACGCGAGAGACCGGCCACCTGCTGCTCTGGCAGCCCGGCTCGGTGGCGTTCGACGACGCCCTCGGCTGGGTGCCCCTGGCGATCGGCCTCGTCTCCGCCTGCGTCGGCATCGTCTCGGCCTACCTCGTCTTCCGGCCGCTGAGCGCTCCGAGGACGCTGCCCGATCGCCGCGCCCGCGGCCTCGCCGGCGAGCTCGTGCGCGCCCATGGCGCCGACACGCTGTCGTTCTTCAAGCTCCGCGAGGACAAGCACTACCTGTTCTCCCCGGACCGCCGGGCGTTCGTCGCCTACCGCGTGGAGGCCGGCGTCCTGCTCCTGTCCGGCGATCCGGTCGGCCCCGAGGACGCGCTGCCCGAGCTGATGCGCGAGGTGCTCGCGTTCGCCGAGGTGCGCGGCCTCAAGGTCGGCGGCGTCGGGGCGAGCGAGGCGATGGCCGTCCGCTGGGAGGCCGCGGGGCTCCGCACCATCTACCTCGGCGACGAGGCGCTCGTCGACACCGGAGCGTTCTCCCTCGAGGGCCGCCCGATCCGCAAGGTCCGCCAGTCCGTCACGCGGCTGCAGAAGGCGGGCTACGCGGCCTCGCTGCATCGGATGGCCGACCTCCGCCCCGGCGAGCTCATGGAGATCGAGGGCGTCGTCGAGGTGGGCCGCGACGGCGCGCCCGAGCGCGGCTTCTCGATGGCGATGGACCACCTGCGCGGCGAGCATCTGGCCGAGACGCTCGTCCTCTGCGCGCGGGACGGCGACGGCCGCCTCCGGGGCGTCCTGCACTTCGTGCCCTGCTACCGGCGCCCGACGATGTCGCTCTCGTTCATGCGCCGCGACCGCGACACGCCGAACGGCCTGACCGAGTTCCTCGTCGTCCGCTCGATCGAGCTGCTGCGTGAGCGCGGCGTCGAGCAGGTCTCGCTCAACTTCGCTCCGTTCGCCCGCTGGCTCCACTCGCCGGAGCGGCTGCACGAGCACGTCCTCGGCCGGCTCATCGCCCGCTTCAACCGCTTCTTCCAGATCGAGAGCCTGTACCGGTTCAACGCGAAGTTCTTCCCGCGCTGGGAACCGCGGTACCTGGTGTTCCAGGGGCTCGCCCTGCCGCGGACCGGCCTCGCGGCCATGTGGGCGGAGGGTCAACTCCCCAAGCTGCGGCTTCCCGTACGCGCGTCCGGCTAGAGTCCGGCCGCATGTCGGACCTCGCCGCGCTTGCGGCTCTGGCGCGCGATGCCGGGCGTCTGGGCCTGGACACGGAGTTCATGACCGAGGGGCGGTACTTCCCGCTCCTCTGCCTCGTGCAGGTCTCGGTCGAGGACGCCTCGGCGCCCGACGGCGTGCGCGTCGTCCTGCTCGACCCCCTGACCGAGGAGTTCGACGTCGCGCCGCTGGCCGAGGTGCTCGCCGATCCCGACATCGAGGTCATCCTCCACGCCGCCCGTCAGGACGTCGCGATCCTTCGGCGCACGTGGCGCACGGAGGTCCGCGGCGTGTTCGACACCCAGGTCGCCGCGGGCTTCGCCGGCTTCAGCGCCCAGGCCGGCTACAACAACCTGCTCGGCGAGGCGATCGGCGTCTCCCTGGCGAAGTCCGCCGGCTTCACCCGCTGGGACGTGCGGCCGCTGACCGAGGAGCAGACGACGTACGCGGCCGGTGACGTCCTGTACCTCCCGCGCCTCGCCGACGAGCTCCAGGGTCGCCTGCGCGAGAGCGGCCGGCTGGAGTGGGTGCGCGACGAGTGCCGTCCGCTCGAGACCGCCAGCGACGAGCGGGATCCCGAGGAGGCGTGGAGGCGGCTTCCCCGCGTCAACCAGCTCTCGAACAAGGCGCGCGCCGTCGCCAAGGCGCTCGCCGCGTGGCGCGAGCGGACCGCGGCGAGCGAGGACCGGCCGCTGGCCTCCGTGCTCGCGGACGCGGCCCTCGTCGAGATCGCCCGCCGCCAGCCCGCGGACACCGTCGCGCTGGCCGCGATCCGCGGGGTCCACCCACCGACGGTGCGTCGCCGGGGCGACGCGGTCGTCCAGGCGGTGCGCGAGGGCCAGGCGGCGGAGCCGGTGCCCCGCCAGGAGGAGGTCTGGGTGGCACCCGACGCGCGGGACGCGCCGGTGGCCGCGCTCGCCGAGGCGCTCGCGCGCCAGCGCGCGATCGAGGCCGGCCTCGCCTACGAGCT
>JAOPZQ010000404.1 GCA_025964075.1 Solirubrobacterales bacterium
GCGCTCGAGGAACTCCGGGTGCTGGTCGAGGAACAGGTCGAAGCCGGAGAAGCCGCGGAGCACGTTCTTCGATAGGTCCGCGCGGTCCACGCGGAGGATCAGGTGGTCGCGGCGGCGGCGCGTCAGGTCCTCCTCGAACGCCCGGGTGCGGTCGCGCGTGGCGACCTCGCAGGTCGCCTTGGCGTCGATGGGCAGCGGGTAGGCGCGCACCCACACGTCCCGGTCGCCGCAGTGCACCACGCCGCGGTCGAACTCGACCTCGAGGTCCATCAGGTCCCGGCAGCACTGCAGGAAGTTGCGCCGGTAGGCCCGCGTGTGGAAGCCGACGATGTCGTTGGCGAGGATCCCCTCGTAGATCTCGGTCCGGATCTGGTTCGGCAGCACCAGCCAGGCGTCGGGCTGGGTCCACGGGATGTGGACGAAGTGGCTGAGGAACGCGTCGGGCCGCTCGCGGCGGATGAGCGCCGGCAGCGTGTAGAGGTGGTAGTCGTGGACCATGATCACCGGGTCCTCGATGTCGCCGACCTCCTCGAGCACGCCCCGGGCCAGGTCCTCGTTGACCGCGTTGTAGCCGAACTCGAACGCCTCGACCTCGTTGCGGCGGATGTCCGGCGCGTTCGAGAGGTCCCACAGGTAGTGCTGGATGAACCACAGCATCGGGTTCGCGAACACGTTGTAGAAGCGGTCGTACGCCTCGGGGTCGGAGGAGACGAACTTGACGAGGAACTCGCCTCCCGACGGCGCCTGCACGGTGAACGGCCGGCCCGCGTGCTCGCGCTCCATCTCGGCGTCGCCCTTCGACATCGCCGAGGCGATCCACACCACCTTTCGATGTGTCGCCAGCCCGGTCAGGGCGGTGACGAGGCCGCCGCCGCCGCGCTTGACCTGCCCGTCGTCCTGGAACGTGACCGGGCCGCGATTGGAGACGAGAAACAGGGGGGCGCCGGATCCGGGCATGAAAGGGACCTACCCGCCGAGCTGCTCCGTGAAGATCCGAAGCCAATCGCGGAGCAGGCGCGGCATCAGGAAGTTGCGCCGCACGTGCTCCTTGCCGCGCCGGCCGAGCTCCTTGCCGAGCTGCGGGTCCTGGAGGACGCGCAGCGTGCGGTCCGCGCACTCGTCGACCGTCGAGACGAGGTACCCCGACTCGCCGTCCTTCACCTGCAGCGGGATGCCGCCGACGTCACCGCCCACGAACGGACGGCCCTTCCAGATCGCCTCGCTGACCGTCAGGCCGAAGCCCTCGCGGGTCGACTTCTGGATCACCACGTCGGAGTGGGACTGGAACGCGTTCACCTCGATCGCGCCGACGTTGTTGAAGTTGTTGAGGATGTGGATGTCCGGATCGCCGTCGGCGTGGGCGACGGTCGCGTTGAAGTAGTCCCAGCCCTCCGGGTCGTCGCTGGCCATCGAGCCGACGAGCGCGAGCTGCACGTCCGGACGCTGCTCCTTGACGATCCGGTAGGCGTCGATCACGCCGACGGGGTCCTTCCACGGGTCGAAGCGCGAGACCTGGCAGATCAGCGGCCGGTCGACGTCGACCCCGAACTGCTCGCAGATGTAGATGGCGTCCTCGGGCGAGAACGCCATGTTCTTCGGCGCCAGCGGATCGATCGCGGGCGGGACGATGTGGACCTTCCCCTGCAGCCCGGCGGGCACGTATTGCGGCATGTGGAAGACCGTCGCCGGATAGGGGGCGATGTACGGCAGCAGGTGCTCGATCGTCGCCGGGTTCGGCGTCGAGAGGTCGATGTGGCAGCGCCACACCCAGGCCCGCGACTTCTCGGGGACGAGCCCGAAGAGCGCGGCCGGCTGCGGGTCGTGGACGACGCACGCGTCCCAGCCGCCGGCGAGCTCGCGGGCGTTCATCTCGTTGTACCGCGCCCAGGTCGACCACTGCTCCTCGGAGAGGTCCTCCGGTGCCCCCTGGAGCGCGTTGTGCATCAGCTTGGTCGCGTTGTAGAACTCCTCGCGACCGTAGATCACCTGCCACTCGCACTCCAGGCCGACGTCGCGCATCAGCGGGACGAGCGTGTAGAGGATCTCGGAGACGCCGCCGCCGAACGCCGTCGCCGAGATGTGCAGGATCTTCTTCCCCTTCAGCGGCTCGGCGAGCGCGTGGATCTCCTCGACGAGGTGCCGGCCGACGAGCGACGCGTAGTCGCCAAGGAACTTGTGGCCGGCGATGACGGGTTGGAGCATGAGCGGCGCGAGACGATACCTCGCACGGGAATTCGGATCCCGCCAGACCCTACTTCCCGCCTCCGCTGGAGTTCGGGCGGGCGCCGAGCGTGACCTTCACCGAGAGCTTCTTACCGCCGCGGTAGACCTCGAGCGTCACCCGTTCGCCGGGTTGCCGGCCGGCGATCGCGTCGGACAGGTCCGACTGCCGGTTCAGCGGCCGCCCGTCCACCGCCGTGATGACGTCGCCGCCGACCTGGTACGTCGACACCTGGAACGTCTGGGACTTCGTGCCCGCCTTGAGGCCGGCCCTCTCGCCGGGGCCGCCGGGCGTCACCGTCTGGATCAGCGCTCCGTGGTCGACCGGGAGCCCGAGGTGCTGGGCGAGCTGCGGGAACAGCGGCACCGACGAGACCCCGACGTAGGCGTAGTCCACGCGGCCCTTCGACATCAGCTGGGCGATCGACGCCTGGACCGAGGCGACGGGCACGGCGAACCCGACGCCCTCGCCGCCTCCGCCGGTGGACTGGATCTGCGAGTTGATCCCGAGCACGCGACCCTGCGCGTCGACGAGCGGTCCGCCGGAGTTACCGTGGTTGATCGCCGCGTCGGTCTGGATCGCGTTCGAGATCGAGAACTTGTTCAGCGAGTCGATCGAGCGGTTGAGCCCCGAGATCACGCCGACGGACAGCGACTGCGGCTCGCCGAACGGGGAGCCGATCGCCGCCACGGGCTGGCCGACCACGACCTGCCTCGAGTCGCCGAGGACGAGCGGCCGCAGCGTCAGGCCACCGGCGTCCACGTGGATCAGCGCCACGTCGGCGTTCGGGTCCGCTCCGACGATCCGCGCGGGCACCTGGTTGCCGTCCTCGAACTGCACGAAGACCGACGTCGCGCGCTTCAGGCCGGCGCCGGTCCCCGTGGTCACGACGTGCGCGTTCGTCGCGATGTCGCCCTTCGTGTCGATGACGAAGCCCGAGCCCAGGCCCTCCTGACCGCTGCCGCCTCCGCCGAGGAGCTGCGTGAGGCTCGAGCCGGGGAACACGGAGATGACCGTGACCACTCCCGGCGCGGCGCGCTGGTAGACCACCGCGGGATCGAAGCCCTTCGCGCCCGGGACGGTCACCGGCTTGATGACCTGCACGCGCTCGATGACGGTCCGCGTCCCGCCGCCGGCCGCCGTGGCGGTCGTCCCTCCCCCTCCGCCGCTGAGCGAATTGGCCCCGCCGCCGCAGCCGGCGAGGGCGACCGCGGCGATCGAGACGGCCGCGGCGCGCCTCATGCGGGCAGTTCCAGCGTGAACACCGTGCGCCCGGGCCGCGACTCGACGCCGAGCGTGCCGTCCATGTGGTCCGCGAGCTCGGACGCGATCGCCAGGCCCAGTCCGGACCCGCGCGCCCGGTTACCGGTGTGGAAGGGCTCGAAGACGCGGCTCAGGTCCTGCCGGCGGATGCCCTCGCCGCGGTCGCGGACGGCCAGGCGCACGACGCCGTCCTCCCGGGCCGCGCTCACCACGATCCCCGTTCCGGGAGGGGTGTGGGCGAGCGCGTTGTCGAGGAGGATCCGCATGATCTGCGCCACGCGGACAGGATCGCAGACGGCCTCGACCTCCCGGCGGCCCAGGCGAAGCTCGAGATGCGAGTCGTGGCGGTCGAGCGCGGGCTCGAACTCGTCCGCCACCTGCCGGGCGAGCTCGCCGAGGTCGACCGGCTCCGGCCGGAGCTCCAGCGAGCCGGCCTCCAGCTTCGAGAGGTCGAGAAGGTCGACGGCGAGCTTGGTCAGCCGGTCGACCTGCTCGCGGAGCTGCCCGAGGAACCGCCGGCGCGTCTCCTCGTCCACCTCCTCGCTCTCGAGCAGCTCGATGAACCCGCCGAGCGACGTGATCGGCGTCCGCAGCTCGTGCGACGCCGTCGCGATGAACTGCTTCCGCGCCGAGTCGAGCTGCGCGAGCTGGCGCTGCATGTCGTTGAACGCGAGCGCGAGCTGGCCGAGCTCGTCGTCGGAGCCGACCGGGATCGGCTGGGAGAAGTCGCCGGCGGCGACCTTCTCCGCCGCGTCCTCCAGGTGCTTGATGCGCTGGGTCAGCCAGCGCGCGACGAGGTAGCCGGCGGCGAGCGCGAACAGCGCTGCCAGCGCGCCCGCCACCAAGAGCCGCTGCCGGACGACCGCGACGTCGTGCTGGACGTCGGCGAGCGGCGAGGAGAAGACCGCGATCGCCGCGACGCGGTTGCCGACCTTCAGCGGCGTCGCGACTTCGACGACGCGGCCGAACGCCCCGGTCTCGGTCCCGGTGGTGACGCGCCCGGACGTCGCGGCCTCGTACGCCGCGGGGAAGACGAGGTCGCTGGCGCGCGCGGACTGCGAGTCGTGGTCGACGTGGAGCTGTGGGCTGCCGTTCACCTGGGCTGCGCGCAGCAGCGTGACCCGGGTCGCGGTGGCGTCGGCGATCGCGCGGACGTCGGCCGCGACGGCGGCGTCGCTGACGTCCCCGCCGACCGCGGCCGCGAGCCGGCCGCCCTGCTGGCCGGCGGCGCGCTCGAGCGTCTGCACCTTCTCGTCGCGCAGGCGCGAGGAGAGGTTGGGGACGACGTAGACGTAGAGCGCGCCGAGCGCCGTCAGCGTGATCGCGAAGAACCCGAGCGCCAGCCGGTTGCGCAGCGAGCGCACGAACGACCAGCGGAACATCGTCGCTTCAGCTCTCCGTGTCGCGGAAGCGGTAGCCGACGCCGCGCACGGTGAAGATGTAGGTGGGGTCCTTGGGGTCGCGCTCGAGCTTCTCGCGCAGGTGACGGATGTGGACGTCGATCGTGCGGGGATCCCGGAAGGCGGAGTCGCCCCAGATGCGACTCAGAAGCATGTCGCGCGTGAACACGCGCCCGGGGCTCGACATGAGCGCCGCGAGGATCTCGAACTCGACGAAGGTGGTCGGCACGATCGGGCCGTCGAGCGCCACCGACCGCTTCGCGGGATCGAGGGTCAGGGCGCCGGCGGAGATCGGCTGCTCGCCCTCCTCCTCGACGGCGCGGCGCATCGCCGCCCGGCGCAGCACGGCCTTGACACGCGAGCGGAACTCCCGCATCGAGAACGGCTTGGTGATGTAGTCGTCCGCCCCGATCTCCAGGCCCACGACCTTGTCCACCTCCTCCGAGCGGGCGGTGAGCATGATGATCGGCACCGAGGAGCGGCTGCGCAGGCGACGGCAGACCTCCAGTCCGTCGACCCCGGGGAGCATCAGGTCGAGGACGACGAGGTCGAACGGCGCCTCGTTGAAGCGCGCGAGCGCCTCGCGGCCGTCGAACGCGGAGACGACCTCGTAGCCGTCCTTCTGCAGGGGATAGGAGAGGAGCGTCTGGATCGAACGCTCGTCGTCGACGAGCAGGATTCTCGCACGCTCCGCCATCACTTCCCTCTCATGTGAAGGGTAGTCGGCGCCCGCCGATACCCTGGTCCGGTGCTCGACCTGCGCCTCTACCGCGCTGCGTTCGTGCCGGTGCTGCTCGCGCTCATCGTTGTCGCCTTCTCGCTGCACGACCGACCGGCGGCGCTGGATACGACGCTGTCGGCCGACGCCTACGACGGTACCGTGGCGGCCCGCCAGATCACCGCGTGGCAGCATCAGCCGGCGCTCGCCGACCGCCAGCCGGGCGGCCCCGGGGACGAGGCGCTCGCCGGGCAGATCGCGGTGGCGCTCCGCGCGAACGCGTTCGCCGTCTCCCAGCGGACGTTCGGCGCGCGGACGACGAAGGGCGACCGCACGCTGCGCGAGGTCGTCGGCGAGCGCACGGGCTCGTCGAGCCGGCGGATCGTGGTCGTCGCCTTCCGCGACGGCCGGCG
>JAOPZQ010000436.1 GCA_025964075.1 Solirubrobacterales bacterium
CGTGACGCCCTCGCCCTGGAGGACGAGGACAAGATCGGGGAACGCCGCGCCGCCGTGGGAGACGAGGTAGGCCGGGCCGGTGAGCGGTACGCTCAACACAGGTGTGTGCGCTGTCGCGATCCCGACGACCGACGCGGCTGGGCATGCGGCCGGGTTGGCTGCGAACCGCGCTTCGGTGCATGCCTGCTGCAGTGTCGTCAGGCGCGACGGCAGGGCCTTCGGGAGGGAGACGTCCACCTTCGCGATGTTCGCCTGCCGCGAGCCGGACGCCAGGTTCACGTCGAGGCTCGCTCCGCTTGTTTTGCTCGTCCGGGCCTGGGTCGAGACCCGGAAGGAGGGCTTGAAAGCCAGGCCCTGACAGCCGCCGACCTGAAACGGCGAGGAGACACCCGAAGTCGCGCCATGGTTTGCGCCTAGTGTGCCCTTCACTGCC
Organism: Solirubrobacterales bacterium; assembly: GCA_025964075.1. GTDB lineage: Bacteria > Actinomycetota > Thermoleophilia > Solirubrobacterales > Solirubrobacteraceae > JAOPZQ01. The sequence continues at coordinate 434 of JAOPZQ010000436.1, forward strand.
ATCGGCTTGCAGCTCGTCGGATTGAACATGAAACCGGGACGGTCGACGTCGATGCTGACGCTATGCAACGCAACCGGGACACCGCTGTTGGTCTGAGAGGTGTTCACCATCTGCGGCAGCGGGTCGCTTAACACGGTTATCTGTGCCGTGTGCGGATCGACATAGATGGCCGAGCGCACCACGACGGTGCCGAAGTTGAACGGACCCGCGACCGCTGGTATGGCGACCGACAAGCCAAACGGAGCGCCCTTGTACGGACCGGTGAGGAATACGGGACCGGACGCCCGGAACGGTTCCGAGCCGGCACCGGCCCCGGCTGTGGCCGTGCCGATCCTCGAAGCAGTCGGGCATGTGCCCTGCGCAGCCTGCGGTTCGGCGCACAGCGGGACGCTCGAGAGCATCCCCGAGATCCCGGGCGGCGTTGTCAGCGAGATCCCCGACAGCGCCTGTTGGCGGTCCGGCCGCGAGATATTCAATACGAACGAGCTGAATGCGCCCGCGGCCGTGCTGGTGCTACCTGCAGTGAACGACGGCGCGAAGGGCAGCGGCGAGGGACACGGTGCGCCGCCCCCGTCGAAGCTCGTGGCGAACGTCGAGGATGGGGTCGCCGCAAGCTGGCTCGAATATGGCAGGAGCTGGGAGGTCGTCGTATAGCTGCCGCAGTCCGGCGGGGTAGCGAGCGCCGCGCGGGGGCCGCCGAACAGGTGGAGCTCGAGGTCGTCGAACGGCAGCGGCGGGTTTTCATTGAACGTGGTGGTCAGCTGGCCCGTCACGGGGTCCGGGGCGACTGTGCCCTGGAGCCTGATCGTCAGGCCGTAGCCTTCGGCGAGGAGGTAGATCGTGTACGGCGGCGCGGTGATCTCGCCGGACGCGGGCGCGCCGAGATACACGGAGCCGTTGATCGCGCCCTCGCTCCCGTCCGCGTTCCGCGGAAGGTCGGGCGACTGGACTCGCACGGTGCCGACCTTGGAGGCGTCGGGGCAGGAGACCGGGTGTTCGGTGTGCAATCCGATCTCGGCGGGGGTGCAGCCGGCGAGGCCGTTCGCGCCGGCCGGGGAGATCGCGACGCCCGGCGGCAGCATGACGGTGGCGTCCCGCAGATCGGGCGTTGCGAGACCGTAGGGGTCTTCACTCTGGGGGACGTGCAGGTTGAACGTGTAGCCCGACGGGGCATCGACCCGGGTGGTTTCCGGCCTCACCTCGATCGACGGGTTGAACACCAGCTTGTCGCAGCCGGTCAGCGCAGGCTGGATGGCCGTCGCGCTGCGCCAGGCGGGGTCCGTGAGATCCGGTTCCCCGAAATTGTCGAGGAGACCGGGCTGCTGCCAGGAGTCGACATGCACTGCGGTGCTCGACGGCCGTCCATCGCACTTGGCGGGGTTACGCAGCAGAGCGCGCGGCGGCGCGTCGCTGGGGCAGCTGCCGGTTGATTCACCATTTAGTCCCTGGACACAGCCGGCAGTCACCGTACCGCCTCCTGCCATGCTGCCGCGCCACGGGTCGTGACTGGGATCGGCCGGCACTCCCCACAGCGTCACGGCGCTTTCGATTGGACGGCCGTTCTGGCTGATGCTCGAGACCGTCGCGGTCACTCCGTAGTCGCTCGTGCTACGGACACGTACGTGGATGAAGGCGTTCACCTGTACCCCCGACTTAACATGGAAGCCAAGCAGCGCGAGCTCCCCGCGTCCGGGCGGCATGTTGTACAGCGGGACGTAATACGTTTTGTTTGTGACGACGAGAGCCAGCTTGAGCCGCACCACGCCGACCACGGTGTCGTTCGGGCAGGCGTCCGATGTCCGCAGGATCGCCTGTGAGCAGTGCGGCGTGGCATTCGGGTCGCCGACCACACCTGGTGGCATCTGGACAACCACTTCCCGGGTGTCGCCGCCATCTGGGAGGCGTTCGCCCTGCGCGCTGCTCGTGGTGTTCATGCTGAAGCTGGTCGTGATCTCGTAGGGATGGTCGCCGGCCTGCGTGTCCGGCCCGGCGCCTTCCCCGAGAAAGCCTGTAGCGCCTGCGGCGGTGAACGGGCCCGCGGTGAAGCTGCCGGGTTCGATACCGAATTCCGCGTGCGCCGCCGCCGGCGAAAGCATCAGGAGCGCCGCTGCAGCAAGCGGCAATGCGCGGATCGCGGCCGCCATCCGGTGCGATGGACTCATCGACGACCCACCCCCGTCGAGGACCTCTTTGCCCCGGATCCTCGGCCGTAGGTGCGCCTCGCACGTGCCTGGCACGAAGCCCTCCTCTTCTTGGGCTTCCTCCTACAAGCCTTCAGGGCCTTCGATAGCTGCCGCGCTTGCGTGAACGGGTTTGGCTTGACGCCCGCGCGCAGTGACCGCGATTCACCGACCGGAGGCAGATTGCCCGGGCCCGAGAAGGCGATGCTCGCAGGTGCGACAGGCGCGGGCGGGGTGGCGAGCATGCTGCGACACGTCTCGTTTGCGGTGCAAGCCGTGGGGGGGCGGGCGGAGGGGAAGCCGCCCCCGACGCGCGCGTCGTAGATGTCATAGGCATGGTCGCCGTCGCGTGGCACGAGCGCGCTGGTGGTCGCGAAGAAGACGTTCGACCCGTCGGGTGAGGCGCCCAGCAGGTAGTCGTCGGATTCACTTGCACCCGTGGAGATCAGTGACAGCACGCCATCGTGCCACTCGTACACGTCGATGACCGGAAAGCCGACTTTGCCTTCGAAGTACTGTTTCGCCGGGTCGGCGTTGACCGCAGCGGGCAGCAGCCGGTCCGTGGACGCGAAGAACACGGTCGCGCCGTCGCTGCTCAGTCCGCCCAACCGTTCGAAGGACATGCCTTCTGCGCGTTCAGCCCCTGCTCGGGCCGGCGGCGTATCGTGCAGATACACCACGCCTTCCGCGCGCGCGCCGGACGGGTTGCAGGAGACGCACGAGATCGTAGCGGAGGTGGCGTCGTAGCGGTAGAGCTCGCCATGACCTTCGTTGTCGTAGCTGGTCAGACGGCTTTGCGAGTTGAACACCAGAACCGAGCCGTCCGGCGTGACCGCCGCAAATCGGTCGAACAATGGAGACCCGGTTAGGGCTTCGACTGTGGTTGCATGGACAGCGCCTTCGCTCCCTGCCTGGAGGGTTGCGATGAACGAGATGCGCCCGCCCGCATACAGGTACAGGTTCGCTGTGCAGTTCGAAGATTGCGGACCACCTCCTCCGCAGGCTGCTTCGTTCTCCAGCCGGGTTCTGCCGGCGCCGGGCACGATTCGCCCCAACGCCGTGAAGTAGGCGTGCGAGCCGTCCTGCGAGACGATCGCCGAGCCGCTCGGCGAGTCGCGGAGTCGGGTCACGCCTGCTTCTTCGGCACCGACAGACAGACGTCGCAGTACGCCGGTCTGCACTTGGTATTCGTACAGGTCCGCGTAGCCGGGTCCGGAGTGCACCTTGTCAGGCGTGAGCGTCGATTCGGAGACGAAGAACGCCTTGGAGCCGTCCGCAGTGGCGCCGACGAATTGAGCGCCGTAGTCGGAGGCGCCGGGCGGCGGCTTTGAGATGTCGATGGTTGTTGCGCCGTTTTCGCGTACGTACAGGTCCGAGACGTATTGCTTGCTCGCGTCGACGACCGGCCCCAGCTTGCATTCCTCCGACGGAGAGCCATCCTGAGGATCAGGGCTCTGGAAGAACACACGCGAGCCGTCGACGGATAGGCCCCCGCGAACCAGCGAGGCGCCGCACGGACTGGTTTGGTTTTTTTCGGTGTTCACGCCGCCCAAGCTCAGGCCGCTGGTCTTGCTCCATTCGTAGACTTGGCGGCTGTCCGCATGGTGCGAGTCATCAGGCAACAGGTGCGCATTCGTCTGGAGGAGGACGTGGCTTCCATCGGCGCTGACTTCAGCTGCGGTTTGGGTCGTGGAGTCAGCGGACGTCGTCACGATCGCGCTGTAGGTGCCGTCAGCAGCCATCCCGAGGACATGCCCGGCGCCTCCTACGTGTTCGCCTTCGGTCAGTCTTTCTCCGTAGATCAGCACGGTGGAGAGGTCTGGCGTGGCAGTCGCGAGCCTGAACTGCTCGCGGCCGCCGACGACGCCGTCTTCGAGTTCCAGGCCTTGCGGGGTGAGGGTGGACAGCGGCCAGCATGTGAGGACCGTGCATGGCCCGCGCGTCGCTCGGTAGACGTTGCTTGCGCCGTTGCTCGGCTGCCCGTACTGGGCAACACTCGATGCGTTCCACACGAGCCCGGCGCCGTCGGCGGCCGGCAGCGCCGAGCTCTGGATCAGCCGCGCCGAGATCGCGTCAGCGTCGTTCTTTTCGCTGGAGACCAGCTCATAGGCGGCGCAATCGGGAAGTTCGGTCGAGTAGGGCTCTCCCGTCGCCGGGTTGACGCTCGATTCAGCCCGAACGTTTTCGTTCGGACATTGGGGAGAGGACGCGCGAGCGAGCGACGGGGCGATGAAGGACGCGAGCAGCAACGCGGGGAGGACGAGCAGAGCCAAGGGAGCTTTCCAGGGCGAACCCCCGGCGCCCCCATGCGCCCCAGAGATCACGGCGACGTTTTCGGTGCTGACAACTGTCGTCATTGATCTCAGCGTATGCCCAAGCGGGCACACCCCGCGAGGGCGTGTCTTTAATGAGCCGGGGCGCCGGGCAGCTAAGACCTAATTACGGCGCTGCTGGCCGACCGGGACGGCCGAGTTGCCACACTGAGCGACCATGTATCCCGGAGCGCAGAGCGTGCGACTCCGCCAGCGGCGTTCGTATGCACGTGCGAAGGCTGTGAGCGATCGCTCGCGCTGCTGTTCGGTCAGCGTCTGGCGGATCTGCCCGGCTACCTTGGCGACCAGGACGGCGTCAAAACGCACTTGCGCGATATAAATGAAAATGCTCTTGTGTGTGGCGGTGAAGGCTCGTGCTCGCAGGGCCATCGCGCGGGGCGCCGGCGCGAGCTAGGACTGACCGCCCCCCAATGACCTCAACTGCATGCTCGTGACCGATGATCGGGGCGAGCGCGAGGTAGCTCGCGTCGTCGGCGAGCTCGTGGAGGCGGTGAACCTGGCCGCGAACCACGTAGTCGTGGAGGATCGCCCAGATGCCGCCCACGATCGCCTCGGCGACCAGCTCGCTCGGCCGCTGAGAGGGCGGCAGTGGCTTGATGAGCTGGTCGGTGAACCTCTTCATCAGGCTTGAACGGCGCTCGATTGCCGATGGCCCGGCCGAGAAGAGCTCGATGAACGCCAGGCGGCCCATGAAGGGATCCGCGGCAATGTGATCCATCAGACCCGTTATGCCGCTGTGCACGCCATCCGCCCAGCTGCTCGCATTACGTGCTGCCCTCGCTGCGCTCACCAGTGCTTCCACGCCGACGAGGTCGAAGGCGGCAAGAAAGCAGGCTCCGATGTCGGCGCCGTGGAGTCTGGCGAACGTCTCTTCGCTGACCCCGGCAAGCCGGGCGATTCTCGCCGCGCTCAGGCTGGAGTATCCGTCGCGGGCGGCTATCGCTGCGGCCGCGCGCAGGGTCCGCAGACGCTCATCCCTGCCACGCATCTTCGGATGGGGCCTGTTGAGCTGTGTTTGCTTGTCCACCACCGGGCGGCGCTGCCAGGCCCGATAGGTGCGGGCCCATGCCGTCAGCGCGTCGGCCTGGGCCGGCAGCTCGCCGATCCTTCCGGCGAGCAGGTACATACGCGTGACGCGCTCGACGCCCCCGACGATGCCCTTGGAGATCGTCGGCGACAACGTTTCGCCGACCGCCCGTTCGTTCAGAGTGGCGCTGATCATCGCTTCGAACATCGCTCGGCCGCGGTCCATGCGCGCGAGGGCCGTCGGACCCGCGCCAAGCATCTCCAGGAGGGCGAACCGGGCGGCTGCCGGGTCGCTCGCCGCCTCGACGGCAAACTGCTCGAGGGCGCGAGTGAGGCGGCGCTCGGGGTTATCCTCACCAACATAAGCGAGGTTGACACGCTCCGCGGCGCGGCTGACGATGTAGTCATATGCGCCGAGGAGGCACGCCTGTTTATCAGTGCCAAATAAGTCGTAAAAGGTCTGTCTGGACACCCCTGCGAGTGAACAGATCGCCTTGATCGTCGTGGCGTGGTAGCCGCGCGTCGCAGCGATCTCGACCGTGGCCTCATAGATCCGCGTGCGCTGGTGGTCCCGTACCTCCTTGCGGGTGAGTCCGTTGGGCCCACGCACGCCGCAACGCAGCTTCTGATAACGCGACTCGGTTGGTCCCCTGTGCATCACCTTGTTGAAGCTGGCATCGGTTTCGCAGTGGTCCTCACCGCTTGATCCTCATGATAACCGGGAACTTGTTCCCTGTACAGGTGGAGCACCGTCGCGGAGGGTTCCCGGGGTGCGCCCGAGTCCAACCCCACAAATCGCACTCGGTAGGGCGATCGGTCTGCGCCGGCGCGAGGTCGATCTCACCCAAGAGGAACTCGCCGACACTGCCGAGGTGGATGTGACCACTATTCGCGGGATCGAAGGCGGTATCGGCAACCCGACATGGGACCGCGCCGACCGCATTGCGCGCGCGCTCAAATGTCCGCTGTGGGAGCTCGCCAGGCTCGCCGACGAGCTCGAGACCAAAAACCGCCGGCCCACGAACGCACCTCTGAAGCGACGTGCCTGACCAAGCCGGGGTGGCCGCGTCGAGCGCTGGAACGGACCGGGACTCAGGCGACTAGCGCAGCCCTCAATGCGCCGATGACGGTCATCAGGAGGGCCCGGTCGCCGCGTACCTCGAATTGGCCGCTGCCGCGGAGGAGCGCGTCGCACAGGCCCTCGGCCGTTGCCTGGCCGATGACGCGAGGCGGAGCGCTCGGCAGTCCCTCGAGGAGAAGCAGCCGCGCCTCGCCCGCTTCGAGGTAGATGTCGTGGTCGGCCGGTTCGGCGGTCTCGACGCGCAGATGGCAAACTCCGGCGAGCGGCTCAGGGACGACGGCGATCGGGGCCAGCATCCGCAGCAGGTCAGCGAGATCGGTGACGCGCGTCGATTTCTCAGGCGGCGCCCAGCGCCGTTCCCAGCGCACGGCAAGCACCGCGATCAGCGCCAGGCGCCTCGCGGCAGTCGTCAGCTCGTATTTGGGGACGCTTAGCCTTCCGTCCCGCTCGACGAGTCCAGCCTGCACCAGCTCGTGCAGGCGACGCCGCAGCGCCGACCGGCCGACGCCGCGCACGCACCGGTCCAGCTCGCGACCAGACCGTGGCTCGTCCGCGAGCCCCAGAAGGATGTCGCGAACGTGATCGTCGGCGAGGAGCCTGATCGCCAGAGAGCTGGCAACCCGAGGTTGCTCAGCCGACGGACACCAGGTGGCCTGCCAGCGCGTCGCCGCGGCGGTCACTTGGAGCAGCGCTCGCCCCGCCTCCGTGAGCCCGTATAGGGCCCGAGGGGCGACGCCGGCCTTGCATGCGTGTGGAGGGAGCCCCGGCTCACGCTCGTGGCCGACGAGGTCCCTTTCGAGCAGGTGATGAAGACGGCGGATGATGGTCGTGTGACCGGTGCCCGAAAGCGCCTGCTCGAGCTCTGCGGCGCGGAGTGCGCCGTCGGCCAGCTCCCGCAGAACACCGACCATCCACTCCTCGGCGAGCAGCGTCAACGTTGGTGATCCGAGTGGGTCTTGCCGGCGCATCTCTCCGCGATCGGTCGATTCGCCTGAATAGAATAGCTCGAATATTGCGGGCCAACAGCGGTGGGGCAGTCATCGGGGCGTCGCCTGGTCGCGTTGACGGGTCGCCCGCTCGAGCCGCGCGCCGAGGTCGGTGAGTCGCCATGCATTCGGCGATCCCTTGTCCTTGACTCCGCCGGTGTTCTCGATCAGCTCGAGGCGCTGCAGCCGCATGAGGAGCCTCGAGATCTGGCCCTGGTCTGTGATCCCAGAGGCTTCGGCGACGGTGCGATTGCTGGCGCCCGGACGCTCGGCGATGGCCGTCAAGACGCACAGCGTCCGGTAGGTGAGACGCATCTGGAGTCCCGCAAGCGGGTCCTCGCCTTCGAGGGGAGGGGATGCTGGGCTCTCCTCGAGTCCTTCGCTCGTCGGCCTGTCCAGTTCATGCCGTGCCGCCCCAGGGCCCAGGTAGGGAAGCACGATCATGCTCATCAACGGCCCCAGCAGACTGATGAGCGGCTCCTCACGTGGCCCCAGTAGGCGCGCGTAGAGCAGCGCGGCGACGGCGCCCGCTACGCCCTCGCCGGTGAGCTGGGCCGGTTCGCCGGCTGCGTCCGTCACGGAGCGCCCCAGGTCGATCAACTCCGCGAGCTCGCCGAGCAGCTCCAGCCGTCGCCATCGCGCGCGCTGTCCCGCCGCCAGAGACTCGACGAGCACGACCTTCGCCAGGCGAGGCTCTTCGTCCATCAGCACGAGCAGTCGCGCAAGCGCGCAGCGGGTTCCCTCCCGCCATCCGGGTTCACGGTCGTATGCCTGCCTGGCGCGCACCTTGGCTTCTGTCGTCGCGTGCTCGAAGGCGGCAAGGAAGCAGTCCTCGCGGTCGGCGAAGATGTCGTAGAAGGTCTTTCGCGAAACCCCGGCCCCGGCGATCACCTGCGCGACCGTCATTCGCGGGAAGCCGACCTCGTTCACCGCCTCCACGGCGGCTGCAAGGATGCGCTGGCGCTGAATGCTGCGCACTCGTGCGCGCGGCAGACCGCTCGGACCGGAGCGCAGGGTGCCGCGCGCAGATGGAGTTCGCAGCGAGCGGCTAGCTGGCTTGTGGCTGTTTTCCATGATGAGAGGGCGCGCGGAACCGCGGGCGCCGCGGCCGCTGGAGGCCACGGCGCCCGAGCACGTCAGCCCCAACGACACGGCGAGGGAGGGACCTCGCCGGGGGCGTTCTCGAGGTGACCGGACGGGTGGTCACACCCAAGCATCTAAGCGTTGCTATTCCTTCCCGCCCCTCCTCTTGCGATGCCTCATGCGCACCTTCTTGCCGTGCCTGTGGTTCGGGCACCCTGAGACGGCGATCCTGGTGGTCTGCTTGATCACGGCTCCGTTCTGGCCGGTCAGCGCCGTCGGCATGTTGAGCCTCGCTTTGCAGAGATTGCCGTGCGCGGCGAGCGCCGAATGTGGCCCCTGCGCCAGCACGAGGTCGAACGTCGAAATCGGCGCGTCCGGCAACGAGCGGAACGTCGAGACCGTGACTCCCCGTTTGATGTCCGTGTTGCCGACCAGGTCCAGCGCTATCCCTTCGCCCTGCAGGACGATGACGAGATCCGGGAAGGCCGCGCCGGCATGGGAGACGAGGTAGGCGGGTCCGGTGAGCGGGCTTTTCAAGACCGGGGTGACCGCGGTCGCGGCGCCAACCACCGAGGCCGCCGGGCACGAGGCCGGATTCGCGTTGAAGAGCGCGTCCGGACAGGCTTTCTGCAAAGTAGTGAGCCTCGAAGGCAGCTGCTTGGGCAGGTCGACCTTGACCTTGGCGATGTTCGCCTGGCCGGGCCCCGAGCTCACCGTGACGTGCAGGGAGGCGCCGTTCGCTTTGCTCGCGTGCGCCCGCGTGAGCGCCGTGAACTTCGGCTTGAACGGCAGGTTCTTGCAGCCCGCGGCAGCAAACGGAGTCGCCACGGGGACGACCGCCCCGGCGCTGCCACCTGGTAGGACAGCAGAGATGCTCCCGGTGATCGCCTGCTGTGCGCAGTTCGTCGGGTTGAACATGAAGTGGGGCCGGTCGACCGTGACGTTGACTGTTTTGAGGCGGAACGGCACCCCATCCTTGATCTGCGGGAGAGCGTCGCTGGTGACGGTCAGCGCGGCGGTGTGCGGATCGACGCTGATCGCCGCGCGCACGATCTCCTCGCCGAGGTTGAACGGCCCGGCCTTCGCCGGCACCACAACCGAGAGGCCATAGGGGCTGCCTCTGTAGGGGCCGGTCAAGTACACCTGCCCGGCCAGCCACAGCGGCTGGGAGCCGGATCCTGCGGC
>JAOPZQ010000439.1 GCA_025964075.1 Solirubrobacterales bacterium
ATGGAAGGACGTCGACCACCGCGGCCACCGCGTCGACCGCACGCTCGGCTTCGCCCATCTCGGCGGCGCGACGCTCGACAACGAGGAGAACTACCTGATCAAGAAGGCGTTCACCGCGATGGGCGCCATCCAGATCGAGAACCAGGCGCGCATATGACACAGCTCCACGGTCCCCGGTCTGGGGACCTCGTTCGGGCGCGGCGGCGCCACCGACTACCAGCAGGACCTGCAGAACTCGGACTGCATCATCATCGAGGGCTCGTCGATGGCCGAGGCGCACCCGGTCGGCTTCCGCTGGGTGATGAAGGCCAAGGAGCAGGGCGCGACGGTGATCCACATCGACCCCCGCTACGGGCGCACGAGCCAGCTCGCCGACCGCCACCTGCCGATTCGGGCCGGCACGGACATCGCGTTCCTCGGCGGCCTGATCCGCCACGTGATCGAGACCGAGTCCTACTTCCGCGAGTACGTCCTGCACTACACCAACGCCGCGACGCTCGTGAGCGAGGACTTCAAGGACACCGAGGACCTGCACGGCGTCTTCTCCGGCTACGACCCCGAGGCGGGCACGTACGACCGGACCTCGTGGAGCTACGAGGGCGGTGAGGTGGCGGCGGCGGCCGGCGTACGGGAGCACTCGAGCCAGTCGTTCAGCGAGAAGACGGGCGCGGGGATGAACGTCGGCGAGGTGCCCCACGACGACACGCTGCAGCATCCGCGGTGCGTCTTCCAGGTCCTGCGCCGACATTTCGCCCGCTACACGCCCGAGATGGTCGAGCGCATCTGCGGAATCTCACGCGAGGACTTCGAGTTCGTGGCCGACGCGCTGGTGCGCAACTCCGGCCGCGACCGCACCGCGGCCTTCTGCTACGCCGTCGGGTGGACGCAGCACAGCGTCGGCGTGCAGATGATCCGCACGGCCTCGATCCTGCAGCTCCTGCTCGGCAACATCGGGCGCCCGGGCGGCGGGATCCTGGCACTGCGCGGCCACGCCTCGATCCAGGGCTCGACGGACATCCCGACGCTCTACGACCTGCTGCCCGGCTACCTGCCGATGCCCAAGGCGGCCGCCGGGCACACGACCCTCGACCGCTACATCGAGACCGACGAGGCGGCGCGCGGGTGGTGGTCGTACTTCCCCGACTACATCGTGTCGTTCCTCAAGGCGTGGTTCGGCGACGCCGCGACCGCGGAGAACGGGTACGGCTTCGGGTTCCTGCCCAAGCTCTCGAGCAACCACTCGCACTTCGCGACGACGATGCGCGCGCTGGACGGGGGACTCGAAGGCTTCTTCGTGATGGGGCAGAACCCGGCCGTCGGCTCCCAGCACGCCGGCCTGCAGCGCCGGGCGCTGGCGAAGATGAAGTGGGTCGTCGTCCGCGACATGGCGGAGATCGAGACCGCGACGTTCTGGCGGGACTCGCCCGAGGTCCAGTCAGGCGAGCTGCGCACCGAGGAAATCCAGACCGAGGTCTTCCTCATGCCCGCCGCCTCGCACGTCGAGAAGGAGGGCTGCTTCACGAACACGCAGCGCCTCGTGCAGTTCCGCGACAAGGCGCTCGAGCCGCCCGGCGACGCCCGCTCCGAGCTGTGGTTCATGCATCACCTGGCGAAGCGGGTGAAGGCGCGCTACGCGGCCTCGGACCGCATGCGCGACTGGCCGATCCAGAACCTGAAGTGGGACTACCCCGAGCTCGGCGAGGCCCGGGAGCCCGACGTCGAGGCGGTGATGAAGGAGATCAACGGCTACGAGGTCGAGAGCGGCCGCGCGGTGAGCGGCTTCACCGAGCTGAGGCGCGACGGGTCGACCGCCTGCGGGTGCTGGATCTACTCGGGGATCTTCGCCGACGACGTGAACCAGGCCCGCCGGCGCGATCCCGGCGACCTCGAGAAGCCGGGCGGCTACGTGTCCCCGGAGTGGGCGTGGGCCTGGCCGGCCAACCGGCGAATCCTCTACAACCGCGCCTCCGCCGATCCGGACGGCAAGCCGTGGTCCGACCGCAAGCGCTACGTCTGGTGGGACGAGGAGCAGGGCAAGTGGACCGGGTACGACGTGCCCGACTTCCCGCCCGACAAGCGCCCGGACTACCGCGCGCCCGCCGACGCGACGGGCATGGACGCGATCAGCGGCGACGACCCGTTCATCATGATGGCGGACGGTCGGGGGTGGCTCTACTCGCCGTCGGGCCTGCTCGACGGCCCGATGCCGACGCACTACGAGCCGATCGAGTCACCCGTGGCGAACGCCCTCTACCCGGGCGTCGGCGCCAGCCCGCCGGCGATCCGCTGGGCGCGCCCGGAGAACCCGCTGAACCCGTCCGGCGATCCGCGCTACCCGCTCGTGGCGACCACTTTCCGCCTGACCGAGCACCACACCGCGGGCGGGATGAGCCGCAACCTGCCGTGGCTGGACGAGCTGCAGCCGGCGATGTTCGCGGAGATCGACCCGCAGCTCGCGGCCAACCGGGGCATCGAGGACGGCGGCTGGATGACGATCATGACCGAGCGGGCGGAGATCGAGGCGCGGGCGAAGGTGACCGAGCGCATGCGGCCGCTGCGGATCGACGGGCGCGTCATCCACCAGGTCGGCCTGCCGTGGCACTGGGGCTACTCGACGCCCGACCGGGGCGACTCGACCAACGACCTCGGGGCGATCACCGGCGATCCCAACGTCTCGATCCAGGAGTCGAAGGCGTT
>JAOPZQ010000459.1 GCA_025964075.1 Solirubrobacterales bacterium
GGCGGCGGCCGACCTGGCGCGGCTCCGCGGCCGGGCCGAGGTGGCGCTCGCCGTCCGGGCGCCCGAGGTCCCCGAGGACGCGCTGTTCGCCGAGGGGACGCTGCGCTTCGGCGCGGCGATCGACTCCGAGGTCGTCGTCGGCGACGTCGAGAGCGGCGAGGCCCTCGTCGCGGCGGTCGGGGAGCGGCCGGTGACCGTGCACGACGCGAAGGCGCTCGGCCAGGTCCCGCCGGGCCTCGCCCACGACACGCTGATCGGCGCCTACCTGCTCGAGCCCGCGCGCCGCGGCTACCCGTTCCGCGAGCTCTGCGAGGAGCGCGGGTTCGGGACCGACGTCGAGGACGGCGCGGGCGCCGACGCCGTCCTCACCGCGGCGCTCACCGCCTGGCAGCGCGAGCAGATCGAGGCGCGCGGCCTGACCCGCCTCATGGACGAGGTCGAGCTGCCGCTGGTGCACGTGCTGCGGGAGATGGAGCTCGCCGGCGTGCGCCTGAACACCGAGCGCCTCGGCGCGGTCGCCGAGCGGGTGCACGAAGAGATCGCCTCGCTCGAGCGCGGGATCTGGGACGACTGCGGCGGGGAGTTCACGATCGGCTCGCCGCAGCAGCTCGGCGAGGTCCTCTTCGGCCAGCTCGGGCTCTCGCGCAAGCGCCGGGGCAAGACGGGCTTCTCCACCGACGCGCGCGTGCTCCAGGCGATCCGCTCCGAGCATCCGGTGATCCCGAAGATCGAGCGCTGGCGCGAGCTGAACCAGCTCGCGAAGACCTACCTCGACGTGCTCCCCGCGCTCGTCGACGACGAGTCCCGGCTCCACACCACGTTCATGCAGGCGGCGGCGACGACGGGTCGCTTGGCCTCGACGAACCCGAACGTCCAGAACGTCCCGATCCGGACGCCGCTCGGCCGGGAGATCCGGGCGTGCTTCGAGGCGGCGCCCGGGAACGTCCTGATCTCGGCCGACTACTCGCAGGTCGAGCTCCGCGTCCTCGCCCACATCGCCGACGAGCCCGTGCTCGAGGAGATCTTCCGCCGCGGCGAGGACGTCCACACGGCGACGGCCACGGCCGTCTTCCGCGTCCCGCCCGAGGAGCTCGATCCCGGGATGCGCTCGAAGGCGAAGATGGTCAACTACGGGATCGTCTACGGGCTCTCCGACTTCGGCCTCGCCGACCGGCTCGACATCCCGCGCGACGAGGCGAAGGCGTTCATCGACGCCTACCTCGAGCGCTTCCCGCGGGTGAAGGAGTTCATGGACGCCGCGATCGAGCAGGCCAAGGAGGACGGGTACGTCACGACCCTCTACGGCCGCCGCCGCCAGATCCCCGAGCTGCGGGCGCGCAACTACCAGGTGCGCTCGCTCGGGGAGCGCCTGGCCGTGAACACCGTGATCCAGGGCACCGCGGCGGACGTGATCAAGCTCGCGATGGTCGAGACCGCGCGCGAGCTCCGCGAGGCGGGCGTGTCGACCCGTCTGATCCTCACGATCCACGACGAGCTGCTGTTCGAGGGTCCTCCCGAGGAGGTCGAGGTCGTCCGCCCGCTGATCGAGCGCGCGATGCTCGCCCCGTGGGAGGACCGCGACCCGCCGCTCGCGATCGACGTCGGCGTCGGGAAGAACTGGCTCGAGGCGAAGTAGTCAGGCGGCGACGGGCGCGCGGTCCGCGGCGCGCGGCGCCGGCGCGGAATCGGGCGGCGGCGCGATCCGGAGGTAGTGGTCGAACGACCACCGCACGAAGCGCCGCGACTGCATCCCGCGGAGCAGGACGGCGAGGAGCCGCGGAGGGATCCGCGGGACGGCGCGCTGCGTCCGGAGCAGCCAGCGGAACTTCCACGCGTGCTCGCCGGAGAACGCGTCGTACCGGCGGAGCGCGTCCACGCGCGCGCGGCGCCCCTCGACGACCGCGCGCAGCTCCCGGCCGCAGGCGAGACCGAAGTACAGCGCGGTGCGGATGCCCTCGGCGGTGAGGGGCAGGCAGTGCCCCGCCGAGTCGCCGACGAAGAACACCCCGTCCTCGGCGCCCGGGCGGATCGCGTGGGGGATCCAGTTGCCCTGGTAGCGGACGCGGTCGGCTCGGAGGTCCTCCGCCAGCCGGTTCGTCGGCTCCTTGACGTGGAAGCGGGGGTCGAAGGATCCGATGCCGATCCGGAGCTCCCCGTCGGCGGGGAACGACCAGCCGTAGCCGGCGGGGACGTAGGAGCGGTCGATCCAGATCTCCATGTCCTCGCCGCCCCCGAACGGGTGGACCTCGAGGCCGCGCGAGAGCAGCGCCTCGGGCGGTTGGACGTTCTCTCCCGGGCCGAGGATGCGCCGCCACCCGAGCGCGTCGACGATCAGCGGGGCGGTGAGGTCTCCGCGGTCCGTGTGGACGGTCGACCCGGTCCGCCCCTCGACCTTGGCCGTCTCGAACTCGGCGTCGCCCTGGGCGAACAGGAGCGCGCAGCAGGTCCGGTAGTCGAAGGTCGAGAACGTCCACGGCAGCGGGAAGCGGACCGTCGCGTGGGGGGTGTGGACGACGAGCTCGTCGAAGGTCTGCTGGACGCACTCCTCGAGGCCTAGCCCGGTGAGCCACGCCGTTGGGATGCCGCACGCGGACGTCTGCCGCTCGCCCACGTCGTAGCGGTCGATCATCAGCACTCGCGCGCGCGAGCCCGCGAGCTCGCGGGCGACGGCCAGCCCCGCGAAGCTCGCGCCGCAGATGAGGACGTCCCACTCGCCGGTCAGTGGCGTGCGCTCGGAGCCGCGCTTAGTGGCACGAACGGGCATGGGGCGGGATGATAGGAGGGTATGAGAGGCACCCGGCGCGTAGGCTCCATTTCGCTAACCTGTCGCCGCCTATGCCCATGACAACCATCGACCCCAACAGTCCAGAGCTCGCCGGCGCCACGATCGTCGAAGGCTCGGACGGCCTGATCCTTCTCGTCGACGGGAAGCAGGTCCCCAACTACGACGCCACCTTCGTCCCGTTCGAGGAGGGCGATGTCGTCACGGGCAAGGTGGTCCGGATCGACAACGACGAGGTCCTCGTCGACATCGGCTACAAGAGCGAGGGCGTCATCCCCTCGCAGGAGCTGTCGATCCGCAAGTCCGTCGACCCGCACGACGAGGTCGAGATGGGCGAGGAGGTCGACGCGCTGGTCCTCACCAAGGAGGACCAGGACGGCCGGCTCATCCTCTCCAAGAAGAAGGCCCGCTTCGAGAAGGCCTGGCGCCGCATCGAGGCCGCCGTCGAGTCCGGCGAGTCGGTCAAGGGCCAGGTCATCGAGGTCGTCAAGGGCGGCCTGATCGTCGACCTCGGGGTGCGCGGCTTCCTGCCCGCCTCGCTCGTCGACATCCGCCGGGTTCCCAACTTGGACGAGTACCTGCACACCGAGATCGAGTGCAAGGTCATCGAGCTCAACCGCTCGCGCAACAACGTCGTGCTCTCGCGGCGCGCCGTGCTCGAGGAGGAGCGCAAGGAGGTCCGCCAGCAGATCCTCGACCGGCTGCAGCCCGGTCTCGTGGTCGAGGGCCAGATCTCCAACATCGTCGACTTCGGCGCCTTCGTGGACCTCGACGGCATCGACGGCCTGATCCACATCTCCGAGCTCTCGTGGTCGCACGTCAACCACCCGAGCGAGATCCTCGAGATCGGCCAGACCGTCCAGGTCAAGGTGCTCGACATCGACCGCGAACGCCAGCGGATCTCGCTGGGTCTCAAGCAGACCCAGGAGGACCCGTGGCAGCGGGTCGTCGACACGTACCGCGTGGGCGACGAGCTCGAGGGCAAGGTCACGAAGGTCGTCACGTTCGGCGCGTTCGTCGAGATCCTCGACGGCGTCGAGGGCCTCGTGCACATCTCAGAGCTGGCGCCGCACCACGTCGAGAGCCCGCGCGAGATAGTCCACCCGGGCGA
>JAOPZQ010000462.1 GCA_025964075.1 Solirubrobacterales bacterium
CGCGGCGTGCCGGGCGGACCGCGAGCTGGCGCACGGAGCCGCGGGCCCCGTCGTCCCAGAGGTCGCACACCGCGGCCGCGGCGACGCCGCCGTCCGGATCGTCGACGACGACCGACGCGTCCGGCGCGAACGCCGAGCGGCCGACCAGACCCTCGCGCCATGCCTCGAGCGGGCGGTCCCGGCCGTCGACCTCCTGCATGCCGGGCGCGATCACCGCGTGCACGGCGGCATCGTCGATCCCGGGCCGAAACGGACGCGGGCCGAAGCCCTCGGGCCACGGCGCGCCGGGCCTGCGGCGGGCGAGGTCGATCACCATCCGCACGAGGCTGTGGCGCACCGCGTAGCCGCGCGAGGCGAGGACCGCGCCGAGCTCCGCGGAGCGCTCGGGGACGCCGAGCACGACCGGACGGCGGCCGGCCTCCAGGAAGTCGAGGAGCGCCGACTCGAGCCCGCCGCCGCGATGGTCCGGGTGGACGTACAGCTCCGGGGGGCCCCCGCCGCGAAGCGCGTAGGCGACGCCGGGGGCGAACCGGCCGTCGCGGGCGAGGTCGACGCCCTCCCAGGCCTCGAGCACGTCCGCGGTCTCGACGTCCACCTCGCCGAGGTCCGCGAGGTCGCACGCGCACAGCAGCTCGAGGACGGCGTCGGCGTCGGCGTCGGATAGGGGGCGTGGCTCCACGCCCCCTATCCTCACACCAGTGAGCCGCCGCGACCAGATCGCCTTGACGCCGGACGAGATCCAAGCGCTCCTCGACGAGGAGCGCACCGTCGTCTGCGCGACCAACGGCCCGCGCGGCTTCCCCCACCTGATGCCGCTCTGGTATGTCGTCCGGGACGGCGAGCTCTGGGCGTGGACCTACGCCAAGTCGCAGAAGATGCGCAACCTCGAGCGCGACGACCGGGCCACCCTCCAGGTCGAGACCGGCGACTCCTATGAGCAGCTGCGCGGCGTGATGATCGAGGCCCGCACGCGCGTGGTCCGCGACGTCGAGCAGGTCGCCGCGTTCGGCGAGGACCTGTACCGGCGCTATGCCGGGGACGCCGAGGGGAAGATCGGGCCGGAGATCGTCGAGATGGTCCGCGCACAGGCTCCGAAGCGCGTGGCGATGCAGTTCGTGCCCGAGCGCACGGCGAGTTGGGACCATCGGAAGCTGGGCGGCGTCTACTGAGCTCGGGTGGCCTGCCCTGGACCGGCCAAGCGCGGCGAGCGGACATCGTGTGCGGCCTCGCGATCGTCGCGAGCGGCATCTACGGCCTCGCGCTGATCCCGACGATCCCGGCGCTCATCGGTCACCACGCCGTGCTGCTCGAGCTGCTCAGCGGCTCGACGCCGGCGCTCGTGGCCGGTGGCGCGAACGCCCGGATCGGGCACAACTCGCTCGAGATCGCGATCCTCGCCGGCGTGATCGGCACGATGATCTTCGACCCGCTCTACTGGTGGGCGGGCCGCCTCTGGGGCCCGAGTGCGGCGCACGCGCTCGCCGGCCGCGGGGCCCGCGGCATCCGGCTGACGAACCGCGTCGAGCGGATCGCCGAGCGCTTCGGGTGGCTGGCGATCCTGTTCGCCTACTACCTGCCGGTTCCGAACCCGATCGTCTACGCGGCCGCCGGTTGGACGGGCATGGGCTTCTGGACGTTCCTCGCCCTCGACATCCTCGGCGCCCTGCTCTGGGTCGGGCTCGGCGTCGGCCTCGGCTACGCCATCGGGCAGAGCGCGGTGGACGTGGCCAAGGGCGTCTCGCACTACGCGCTCATCGCCGGGATCGCCTTGGCGGTCGCAGTCGTCGTCTATCAGGTGTGGCGGGGCCGTGTCGCTCCGGAGCCGCCGGCGGCTTAGGGGCCCGCTCCTCCGCCTCGGCCTCGCGCGCCCGCTCCTCCCCGAGCCCGATCCGCAGGAAGATGTTGGACACGACGATCACGCCCGCCGTCCCGATCAGCAGGCACGCGATCACCACGCCGGGCACGTCCCCGACGGCGATTCCGGCCACCGCGCCTACGACCGTGAGCACGGCCGCGGCGCGGAGGCTCACCAGGTTATCTACGAGCCGATTCATCGTTACCCACTAGATTGCCCGACGGTGCGCGACCTAAAGGGTCTCATCCTCTCCGGTGGCAAGGGCACTCGCCTGCGCCCGATCACCCATACGAGCGCCAAGCAGCTCGTGCCGGTGGCCAACAAGCCCGTGCTCTTCTACGGGATCGAGGCGATGGCACAGGCGGGGATCCGCGAGGTGGGGATCATCATCGCCCCCGAGACGGGCGACGAGATCCAGGCGGCCGCCGGTGACGGCGCGCGGTTCGGTCTCCGACTGACCTACATCGTCCAGGACGAGCCGCTCGGCCTCGCCCACGCAGTCCTCACCGCCGAGGAGTTCCTCGACGACGCACCCTTCGTCATGTACCTCGGCGACAACCTGCTCCAGGGCGGAATCGACGACCTCGTCGCCGCGTTCCGCGCCGGCGAGCCCGAGGCGCTGATCCTGCTGACGCCGGTCCTCGACCCCGAGAACTACGGCGTCGCCGAGCTCGAGGACGGGAAGGTGGTGCGCCTCGTGGAGAAGCCGGCGGCGCCGAAGACGAACCTGGCGCTCGTCGGCGTCTACATGTTCACACCGGGCATCCACGCCGCCGCCCGGGCGATCCAGCCCTCGGGTCGCGGCGAGCTCGAGATCACCGACGCGATCCAGCACCTCGTCGACGGCGGCCGCCGCGTCGAGCCCCACGTCGTCCGCGGCTGGTGGAAGGACACCGGTCGCCTCGACGACATCCTCGAGGCGAACCGGCTCGTCCTCGAGACGATCGTCACCCGCGTCGACGGCGAGCTCGTGGACTCCCAGATCGACGGCCGCGTGATCGTCGAGGCGGGCGCCCGGCTCGAGCGCTCGACCGTCCGCGGGCCCGCGATCATCGGCGCCGGCGCGCGCCTGATCGACTGCTACGTCGGGCCGTACACGGCGATCGCCGAGAACTGCGTCGTCCAGAACGCCGAGGTCGAGCACTCGATCCTCCTCGCGGGGTCGTCGGTGCGCGAGCTCGCCGGGCGCATGGAATCCTCGCTGCTCGGGCGCAACGTCCGCATCGGGCGGACCGACCGCCAGCCGCGCGCCTACCGGTTCATGGTCGGCGACAACTCCGAGATCGGCATCCTGTAGGCCTATGCGCCTGCTGATCACCGGAGCCGCCGGCATGCTGGGCCGCGACCTGCTCGCGGCCGCCGAGCGCGCCGGCCACGACACCGTCGCGCTCGCGCGCGCCGATCTCGACGTCACCGACGGCGCGGCGGCGCGGTCGGCGGTCGTCGACGCCTACCCGGACGTCGTCCTCAACTGCGCCGCCTGGACAGGCGTC
>JAOPZQ010000207.1 GCA_025964075.1 Solirubrobacterales bacterium
CTAGGAGGGTCCTGAAAAACAGGACGGTGCGTCCGGGGTGGTCGTGGACCGAGCCGGGCGGTCGGCGAAGCCGAAGGGAATACTGGTGGTATTTCCGAGGATTCGGCGGCCGATCCGGCGACGTGTCCACGGCCGCATCCGGGCGTGCCGGACTTTTCAGGCGCCTCCTAGGCCATCCGCGCCGCGCGCACCGGCCCCGGCGTGAGCGCCGCGGCGACGATCACGAGCGTGAAGGCCAGGCACTGTGCGATGACGCCGATCGCGCTGCCCGGCATCGGATCGCCGAAGACGATGATCCCGCCGGCGATGCCGGCGACGTTCGCCGCGGTGCCGGTGATCGCGATGACCGGGACGGCGTCGCCGTCCTGGAGGCCGCGGGCGGAGGCGTAGAACGCGGCGACCGAGGCGAGGACGGTGACGGCGAGCCACGGGCTCAGGAGGCCGGCGACGCCGTGGGCGCCCAGCATGCCCGAGATCGCCTTGATCGCGATGTCCGAGACGCCGAAGAGGATTCCCGCCGCGGCGCCGAGCATCACGCCGTGGTGATGGTCGGGCGCGCCCACCCGCGGGCCGGCGATGAGCAGGGCTCCCACCACGACCAGGCCGGCCTCGAAGGCGATCATCCCCGGGACCGAGAAGCGCGAGCCGGCGCCGTGGTCGACGGGCAGCGTCAGCCCCAACAGAACGAGGCCGAGCGCCGTGAAGCCGAGGCCGACCCACTGTCGGCGCCCGACCTCGAAGCCGAACAGCCGCTCGGCCATGACGGCCAGGAGCACCACCCCGCTCGCCAGAACGGCCTGCACCACGGACATCGGGGCCATCGCCAGCGCGGCGACGTGGAACGCCCAGGCGCCGGTGGCGACGAGCATTCCGATCGCGAACCAGCGCGAGGAGAACAGCCCGCGGGCGCTCCGGGCGGGATGGCGGACGTCGACCGCCGGCGCCGCGCAGGCCCCTCGATGCTTGTAGAGGAAGCCGAGGTTGCTGGCGAGCGCGCAGGCGAGCGCGAGGAGGATGCCGGTAGACAGCGTCAAGAAGACAGGAGTCGTTTCGTATTCAGACGGGGCGGTTGACCCGTGGACCTACTAGTCGGCAGCGCGGCCCCAGGGGTTGAAGAGCGCCGCCCAGAGTCAACCAGGGTACCGATCGCATCATCGACGTGCTCTGTAACGATTGGGACAAGAAAGTGCATGAATTGCGTGATAGCCCGCTGCTGCTGATCGACGTCGACGGCGTCATCTCGCTGTTCGGCTTCGCCCTCGACACCCGTCCACACGGCCAGTTCCTGATGGTCGACGGGATCGCCCATTTCCTTTCGGCCGTGGCCGGCGATCACCTGCGTGACTTGAGCGACGACTTCGAGCTGACGTGGTGCACCGGCTGGGAGGAGAAGGCCAACGACTACCTCCCCCGCGCGCTGGGACTCGCCGGCCCACTGCCCTACGTACCCCTGACCGGCCGCGCGGTCCCGGGCGCCCATTGGAAGCTCGCGGGCATCGACGCCTTCGTCGCCCCGGATCGCCCGCTCGCGTGGATCGACGACGCCCACGACGACGCCTGCGTCGAGTGGGCCGCGGCGCGCCGCGCGCCGACGCTGCTCGTGGCGACCGAGCCGCCGGCCGGGATCACCGCCGAGCATGTAGGTCGGCTGCGCGGGTGGGCAGGAGCGCTCGCGTGAGTCACGACGCCGACCGGCTCGCTCGCCGGCCGGCCGAGTTCCAGCACGCCTAGGAGTCACTCGCGCGCCGGGTCGCCCGCCGGAAGCACGTCGCGCGCCCAGTCGCGGCGCTTCCACGCCGGGACCGGCGGCTCGACATCCTCGGTGGGCACGAACGGGGAGCGCTCGACCAACCGGTACTCGTGGATGTAGCGCGGGCAGTTGGGAAAGACGCGCTCGGCCCGCACGCGGACGACGAACCTCGCGCCCGCGAACGCCGCCGCGAGCGGGTCGTCCGGATCGATGCTCGCGACGCCCTCCATCCGCAACCGCCGCCGCAGGTCGAAGCGAATGAAGAGGAGGCCGACGTGCGGGTTGGCGAGGAGGTTCCCCATCGAGCGGAACATGCCGTTGCCGTCGTAGTCGGGGAACGCGATCGTCCGCGGGTCGACGACCCGTACGAACCCCGGATCGCCCCCCTTGTACGAGCACGTCGGCCGCCCCTCGGCGTCGGCGGTCGCGAGGAAGAACATGTCGCAGCCCGCGACGAACTCGCGATCGCCGTCGTCGAGCTCGTCGCGGACGGTCACCTGCTCCAGCCGGTCGGCGAGCCGGCGCGTGTCGAAACGGTCCTGGAGGTCGCGGCTGCCCTCGTGGTACAGGTCCCCGGGCACGCTGCGATCGTACGCCCTCAGCGGAGCCGTTTCTCGAACGTGCGGGCGATCAGCGTGTAGCCCGTGGCGTTCGCGTGGATGTTCGGTCCCACCGGCGCCGGCGCGCACATCCAGGTGAGCGCGCAGATCTGCGCGACGTTCGTCGGCACGGTGCCGAGGCCGGGGGCGGTCGTCGACGTCTGCGCGTTGGTCTTGAACGCCTTCGCGACGTCGGCGATCCGGAACTTCGCCTTCCGGTACCCGGCGACGAGCGAGTCGTTGAACGAGCCCGACACGCTCACCGAGGCCACCGCCAGCGTGCGGTAGTTCGCGCCCTGGACGTAGAGCGCGAGGAACGGGTCGTAGTAGGTCATTCCCACCATCGTCGGCGCGGTGCCGGCCGCGGCGCGCACCTCCTTCGCGATCTTGGGCACGTTCCTGCCGGCGGACTTGGTCCCGGCGGTGAGGCACGTCCCGTCGATGCTGCCGTTCTTGAGGCACCCGTCGACGTCGTTCGCGCCGATGTCGAGCGTGAGGAAGGCGATCCGGCCGTGGTGGTGGCGCAGGAAGGAGCGCGCGGCCGCGAGCTGGGAGCCGGCGGCGTAGTGGCAGATCCCGCCCTTGATCATCGAGGTCGACGTCTCGCCCGGGCATCCGAGCTTCTTCAGCCTGAGCCCGGGATGGCTCGCGCGCTCGGTGGCGTACAGGTCGTCGACGTAGCCCGCGGTCGTCATCACGCTGACGCCGGCGGCATTGGGCTGGACCCCGCGGGCGAGCGAGTCGCCGAGCGCGACGTACCAGGTGGTGCGCGCCGAGGCGGCGGCGGGCAGGACGACGCCTAGGGCGACGACCAGGGGACAGAGCAGGCGAATGCGGCGCAACGAACCCTCCTCGGTTGCGGCGCCCCCCGTCGCCCAGCATATGGATCGGGGCGGTGCTCAGGCGTCGCCGGTGGGGACGATGCCCGCCGGCTCGACCATCAGGACCACGGTGCGGCCCTTCGGCGCGCGGGTCCGGTGCCTCGTGCCGCGGGGGACGGTGTAGCCCTGGTGCGGGTCGAGCGTCACCGTGTCGCGGCCCTCGACGTCGATCAGCAGCCGGCCCTCGAGGACGAGGAAGAACTGGTCCTCCTCCTCGTGCCGGTGCCAGTGGAAGTCGGCCTCGATGATCCCGAGCCGCACGACCGCGTCGTTCACGGTGGTCAGCGTCTGGTTGAACCACGCCTGGCGCGCGGCCGCCTCGGCGGGTATGTCGATGAGGCGCAGCGCCCCGAACTTGTTGTCGAAGCGGATGTTGTAGTGGGGCATGGCTCGATTGTGGCGCCGACCTGGACCCGCGAACGTCGACCCTCAGGCCAGGATCGCCTGAACCTCGCGCGCGCAGCCCCAGGAGAGGCTGACGCCGCTGCCCCCGTGCCCGTAGTTGTGCACGCATCGCATCCCGCCCAGCGGCTCCTCCTCGAGCCGCACGGCGGGGCGCACCGGCCGCAGCCCGACCTGGTGCTCGATGACGCGCGCATCGCGCAGCCGCGGCTCGATCGCGGCGCAGCGCTCGACGATGCCGGCGGCGATCGCCGGGTCGGGCTCGAGGCGCCAGTCGTCCCTGGTCGCGATCCCGCCCATGACGACCCGCGGACCGTGGGGGAAGTAGCCCGCCCAGACGGTCTCGCGCTG
>JAOPZQ010000469.1 GCA_025964075.1 Solirubrobacterales bacterium
CCACCCGCTGCCGATCGAGCGGCTCTGGGGCGTGGGCGCGGTCACGTCGCACAAGCTGCGCGAGCTGGGGATCACGACCGTGGGGCAGGTCGCCCGGCTGCCCGAGACGGAGCTCGTCACGATCCTCGGTCGCGCGCTCGGCCGCCAACTCCACGGGCTCGCCCACAACCACGATCGCCGCCGCGTGCAGGTCGGCAGGCGGAGACGGTCGATCGGTGCCCAGCGGGCGCTCGGCCGGGGACCGAAGTCGCCGGAGGCGCTCGACACCCACCTCGTCGGCCTCGTCGACCGGGTCGGCCGCCGGCTGCGGGCGGCGCACCGGGTCTGCCGGACCATCGTGCTGCGGCTGCGCTTCGCCGACTTCTCCCGCGCGACCCGATCGCACACGCTGGCCGAGGCGACCGCCCAGAACCGGGTGATCCTCGCGACGCTGCGGGGCCTGCTGGCGGCGTCGATGCCGCTGATCGAGAGCCAGGGCATCTCCCTGATCGGGATCGCGCTCGGCAACCTCGAGGACGACGGCGCCGTCCAGCTCGCGCTGCCGTTCGAGCCCCACCGGACTCGGGCCCTCGACATCGTGCTCGACCAGGTCCGCGACCGCTACGGCTCGACGGCGATCACGCGCGCGGTGCTGCTCGGCCGCGACCCGGGGATCTCCGTGCCGCTCCTCCCGGACTGACTAACCACGGATGCTCTCGAGCGTCCGCTCGAGCGCCTCGATCAGGTCGGGCGGCGGCTTCGGCTGCTCCTCCGGCTCGGGGACCTCGATCTTCCGGCGCTTGCGCTTGCTCTCGATGACGCGGCGCAGACGCTCGCGATAGCAGTCCTCGTAGCGCTCCGGGTGCCACTCCGTCGAGAGCTCCTCGATCACCGCGACCGCGATCTCGAGCTGGCGCTTCGCCGGCTTCTTCTTCCCACCGGTGGGGATCGGCTTCGTCGGGCGCACCTCGTCGTGGAAGAGCATCGTCGTCAGCGTGAGCGCTCCGTCGCGCACGCGGATCGCGGTGAGGTACTCCTTGCTGCGCATGACGAAGCGCCCGAGCGCGACGCGTTCGGAGCGGCCCATCGTCTCGACGAGCAGCCAGTAGGCGCGGAGCGTGCCCTCGCTCTCGCCCGCGGGGACGAGGAAGTAGGGATGGTCGAAGTGGATCGGGTCGATGTCGGCGAGGGGCACGAATGCGTCGATGTCGATCGTGCGCGTCTTGCGCGGCTCGACCGAGGCGAGCTCCTCGTCGGTCACGATCACCTTCTTGCCGTCCAGGTCGTACTCGTGGGCGATCTCCTCGTACATGACCTCCGTGTCCTCCTTCGAGCAGAACCGGCGGTGCTCGATCCGCGCCTTGTCCTTTGCGTGCAGCTCGTGGAAGTGGTAGTCGAGGTCCTGCGCGGCGCTCAGGAGCTGCACCGGGACGTTGACGAGGCCGAAGCTGAGCGATCCGGTCCACAGCGCCCGGGCCACGGTCAGCGCCCCCCGAGGCTGGCCTCGAGCGCGGCCGCCAGGTCGTCGCCGTGCGCGGGCTCCTCCTGCGCGGCGAGGTCGATGTCCTCGCCCTGCGCCTTGCGCTTGATCAGGTCGAGGACCGCGGCCCGGTAGGTGTCCTCGTAGGCCTCGGGGCGGAAGCGCTCCTCGAGCGACGACACGAGCTTCCCCGCCATCTCGATCTCGCGCTTCGACGCCTTCTGCTGCGGCCTCGGGATCTCGAGGTCGTCGGCCGTGACGACCTCGTCGTGGAAGCGCAGCGTGTGCAGCGCGAGCACGTCGTCGAGCGCCCGCACAGCCGCGAGGTACTCGCGATCGTGGAACGAGAAGCGCCCGAGCCCGGCGCGCTCGGTGAGCTTCAGGGCCTCGTGGAGCAGCCGGTAGGCCTCCTCGTCGTCCCGCGCGCCGACGTAGTAGGTCTTCTCGTAGTAGACCGGGTCGATCTCGTGGGAGTCGACGAACTCGGTGAGATGGACGACCTTGCCGCGGTCGCCGGCCGCCGCCTTGATCTCGTCCTTCCCGAGGACGACATACCGGCCGGGGGAGACCTCGTACCCCTTGACGATCTCCTCGTAGGACACCTCGCGACCCTCCTTCGGGCAGATGCGCCGGTGCTCGATCGCCGCGCCGTCCTTCGCGTGCACCTCGTGGAAGTGGACGGTCTTCGACTCGGTGGCCGTGTAGAGCTTGATCGGCACGGCGACGAGCCCGAACGTGATCGTGCCGTTCCAGATCGACCGCGGTGGCATGTCATCGGGCGTACCCGCCGCCCCCGTTGCACATGCGCAGAAGCGGGTACCACGGCTCCCACCCCCGAACGGAAAGGAGCGTTGACATGAGGAAGCTGGCCCTGGCCGGCGTCGTGCCGGCCGCCATCGCCGCCGTGCTCGCCGGCACCGGCTTCGCCGGTGCGCACCGCGTGCACCAGACGGCCGCCGCGAAGCCGTGCGGAGAGGACCAGACGTCGCTGACGACCTCCATCGAGGGCGACCGCTTCGAGGTCGCCGGTGGCAAGCTCGCCCTGCAGAAGTCGACCAACCCCGCCGTGCGCAAGCTCGGGCAGACGCTCGTGACCGACCACTCGAAGTCGCTGTCCGACTCGGTCAAGCTGGCCCACCGCCTCGGGATCTCGGTGCCGAGCAAGCCGAGCCCGAGCATGCAGTGGGAGCTCGCGACCGTGGCGACGTTCACCGGCACGGCCTTCGACCGCTCGTACTCGAACCTCGAGGTGCTCGACCACCAGCAGGACATCAGCGAGAGCAAGGACGAGGTCAAGCTGGGGTGCAGCGCCGCGGTCCGCAACAACGCGCGGCAGGAGATCCCGACGCTGAGGCAGCACCTGAAGCTCGCGCAGGCGGCCCAGCCCTAGCGATTGTGGTTCACGACCTCGACGTTGTTGCCGTCGGGGTCGAGCACGAAGGCCGCGTAGTGGCCGGCGTGGTAGACGGGTCGCTCGCCCGGCGGGCCGTTGTCGCGGTAGCCCGCCGCCGTGGCGATGGTCGCCGCGGCGGGCTCGGCGACGCGGATCCAGAGGTGCCAAAACGCATCGCACTAGAGTTCGCCGCGCCATGTCCACGCCCGCCGTCGACCTGCGCGCGCACATCCGCGACATCCCCGACTTCCCGAAGCCGGGGATCGTGTTCAGGGACATCACCCCGCTGCTGCTCGACCCCCCCGCGCTGGCGGCGGCGGTCGGCGGCCTCGCGGCCTACGCCAAGCCGCTCGACATCGATCTCGTCGTCGCGGCCGAGGCGCGCGGGTTCATCCTCGGCGGCGCGCTCGCCAACACCCTCGGCGCCGGCTTCGTCCCCGCGCGCAAGCGCGGGAAGCTGCCGAGCCAGACCGTCTCGGCGGAGTACATCCTCGAGTACGGCGTCGACGCGCTCGAGGTGCACGCGGATGCGCTGGCGAGCGGGGCGCGGGCGCTCGTCCACGACGACCTGCTGGCGACCGGCGGGACGGCGCGCGCTCTGTGCGATCTCGTCGAGAAGCTCGGCGGTCGCGTCGTGGGCTGTGCGTTCCTCGTCGAGCTGAGCTTCCTCCACGGCCGCGAGCGGCTCGCGCCGTTCGACGTGCACGCGCTGATCGACTACGACTCGGAGTAGCGCCGCCGGTGCCCACGATCAGGGTCAACCGCACGATCTCCGCCCCGCCGGAGCGGATCTGGAAGGTGCTCGCCGACCCGTACAGCCTGCCGCGCTGGTGGCCGCGGGTGAACCGCGTCGAAGGCGCCGAGCCCGAGAGCTGGACCCATCTCCTGTTCACGAAGAAGGGCCGCGGCATCCGGGCCGACTTCGTGCGGACCGCGGCCGAGCCGCCCGTCCGCTACGCCTGGGCGCAGCAGCTCGACGGCACGCCGTTCGCTCGCTTCCTCGTGAGCGCCGAGTGGGAGGTGCGCCTCGCGCCGGGCGCCGACGGCACGGAGGTCACGCTCGAGCTGCGCCAGAAGCTCCAGGGCTGGTCGCGCTTCGCGCCGTTCCTGTTCCGCCGCGCGGGCCGGCGCCAGCTCGCCGAGGCGCTCGAGGGCCTCGACCACATCTGCGGTTAGAGCTGTCTAGGAGGGTCCTGAAAAAGTCCGGCACGCCCGGATGCGGCCGTGGACACGTCGCCGGATCGGCCGCCGAATCCTCGGAAATACCACCAGTATTCCCTTCGGCTTC
>JAOPZQ010000538.1 GCA_025964075.1 Solirubrobacterales bacterium
TCGCGCCCGCGGACGCGAGGAAGAACGTGACCGCGACGAGTGCGATGAACGTCGACGCGCGCAGCGAGTTCGAGTTCACCAGGATGCCGAGCACGACCACGAGCGCCGCCGACCCCAGATACGTGCCGGCGATCATCGGCTTGCGCCCGACGGTGTCGAACAGCCGGCCGAGCAGGAGCGGCCCGAGGAAGTTGCCGAGCGCGAAGACGACGATGTACAGCGGTACCCGCCCCGAACTCACGTGGAAGAGCTTCGAGAGGATCGTCCCGAGGTCGAACGTGACCGCGTTGTAGAGGAACGCCTGGCCGACGAACAGCGCGAGCCCGAGCTTCGTGCGGTCGGGATAGCGCCGGATCGCCGTCTTGGCGATCTCGCGGAACGGGATCACGTCGCGCTGGTTCACGACGATCGTCTCCTTCGGCTCGCGCAGGCGGTGCTTGACGTCCTTCCGGACCTCCTTCTCGATCTCCTCGACGATCCGCTCGGCCTCCTCCTCGTGCCCGTGGATGAACAGCCACCGCGGGCTCTCAGGCACGTGGCGGCGGACGAGCGCGATCGCCAGGCCGATGATCGCGCCCATCGCGAACGCGAGCCGCCAGCCGACGTCCTTCGCGAAGACGCCGGTATCGAGGAAGACGAGCGCCGCGACGCTCCCGACCGCCGACCCGACCCAGTAGGAGCCGTTGATCGCGAGGTCGACCTGCCCGCGGTTGCGCGCCGGGATCAGCTCGTCGATCGCCGAGTTGATCGCCGAGTACTCCCCGCCGATCCCCATGCCGGTGAGGAAGCGGAAGAGGAAGAAGTACCAGGGCGCGAACGCGAAGGCGGTCGCCACCGTCGCCGCGACGTACAGGCCGAGCGTCGCCATGAACAGCCGCTTGCGCCCGAACCGGTCCGTCAGCTGGCCGAAGACGAGCGCCCCCACGCACGCGCCGGCGACGTAGATCGCCGCGGCGGTCCCGATGCCGGCGCTCGAGATCTCGAGGCCGCTGCCGGGCTCCGTGAGCCGGGAGGCGATCGCGCCGACGATCGTCACCTCGAGGCCGTCGAGGATCCACACCGTGCCGAGGCCGAAGACGATCCGCCAGTGGAAGCGCGACCACGGCAGCCGGTCGAGCCGGGCCGGGATGTTGGTCTCGATGACCCGCGGCTCGGCGGTGGCGGCCACGGCTACGCTCCCTCTCGATGCTCCGCTGCCGTCTCCTCGGCCACCGCTTCCGGTTCGACGCGGACGGGGAGACGATGCGCTGGCGCTGCCAGCGCGGGTGCGGCGTGGGGGGCGAGAAGCGCTACCCGACGGCGGACGCCGCGGCCCGCTACGCGCGGGCCTTCGACCGGGAGGACCGCGAGGACCTCGGCCGGCGTGCGCCGCTCGTCGGCCTCCTGCCCCTGCGCCTCGCCCGGGCGCTGCGAACCCGCCGGCGGAGCTAGCGGGGTCATCCCCGCGTCGCCGGTCGTTCGCTCCCGCGCGAGGTGCGGGGTATCTCGCGCCGCGGCGGCAGGGTGGGAGCGCTCGGCCCGGGGACGTACTCGACCGCGGGGGTGCGGCCGCGGGGCTGCGGGTAGAGCTTCATCAGCTCCCGCTCCTCCTCGGGCACGCCGACGCGGATCGGCAGGCCGAGCAGCTCGAGCTCGCGGTACGTGAGCGGGTGATCGTGGGTCCAGACGCCCGTCGCGAGCAGCCGGGCCGCCTCCCGCGCGCGTTCCGGCGGTATGCGCCGCTCCAGCAGACGCGTGGTGAACCCCCGCACCTGGACGATCGCCTTGCGCCCGAGGTCGGCCATGATCAGCGTCTGGTCGTCGTGCTCCCCGGGCTGCTCGGCCGCGTTGATGATGGACGCGGCGGCGTACTGGCCGAGCTGCGGGTCGACCGGCCCGAGCGCGGCGTGCGCGTCGATGACGATCTCGTCCGCGGCGAGCGCGATCAGCGTCCCGCCGCTCATCGCGTAGTGGGGCACGACCGCGGTGACGCGACCGGGGTGGTCGGCGAGCGCGCCCGCGATCTGCTGGGCGGCGAGGACCATGCCGCCGGGCGTGTGCAGGATGATCTCGATGCCGCGGTCCGCCGGCGTCTCCCCGATCGCGCGCAGGATGCTCTCGGCATCGTCGATGTCGATGTAGCGGAAGACCGGGAAGCCGAGCAGCGACAGGGACTCCTGGCGGTGGATCAGCGTGATCACCGTCGCGTGGCGGTTGCGCGACATCAGCGCGAGCGCCCGCCGGCGCTGCGCGATCATCATCTGCCGCTGGACCGCCGGCTGGAGCGAGGCCAGGACGAAGAAGATCCAGAGCAGGTTGAGCGGATCCATCAGCCGTGCCGCCTTCGTGTCGCGGTCATCGAATGGCTACTGCGGGCCGTGGGTGAAGCCGCCCTCCCACGTGCTGGCCCCGGTCCTCCTGGGCGACGTCGGCGAGCATGCTGCTCCACGCGATGTCGCGGGCCGGATCGTTGCGCCCGGCAGGCTCCGCCGCGACGTCCTTCTCCGCGACGCGGTCGACGGCCGGCATGACCGCCGCGACGTGCTCGACGGCGGCGCCGTGCCCGAACGGCTCGCGCCACGCGATGACGTAGGCGTCGACCGCGGGCGTGTAGCGGCCGAGGAAGGCCCATGCCTCCCGGGGCTCCGGTGTCGCGCGCGCCCGCGCGAGACGGACGTGCCAGACCACGTGAGCGCCGCGGTCGCGGATCGACGGGGCGAGCATCGCCGTCAGCGGGTCGTGGACGACGACGACGTCGTGTCGCCCGACCGCCTCGAGCAGCTGCCGGAGCGCGTCGACTCCGGCCGTGCACGTCTCGCGCTCGGCGGCGCCGAGCGGCGGGTCGGGCGTGTGGGCGCCCCCGAGCATCTCGTCGAGGCGCCGGGCGA
>JAOPZQ010000558.1 GCA_025964075.1 Solirubrobacterales bacterium
TCGAAACGCGTGTTGTAGTGCCACCACACGGCCCGGTCGATGCGGCGGCGATAGTTCGAGGTGCCGTCGCCGGGAACCAGGCGGGAGGGGCGCAGCAGAGTCCAGTCGGTCGGACTGGCACGCACGACCTCCTCCATTGCTCGGGTGTCGATGTTGTTGGCCTTCAGCATTCGCTCGAGCACGGGCTTGGCGACGAACCGCGAGAGCGGGTCGTCACCGGCCACGAACGCCGCAGCCGCCGATACGGCGACCAGCCGCTTGACGCCCGCGGCCTTGTGGGCCTCGACTAGGGCCACGGCGCCGTCGCGGAGCAGCGTTGGGTTCTCCTCGCCGGCGATATGGCCGATGCACGAGACCACGGCGTCTGCATCGGAGATCGCCGCGGTTAGCGCCGCGACGTCGCGAGCCTCGGCCTGGGCCACGGCCGTTCCGGTCGGCGCCTTGGACGGGGTTCGGACCACCGAGACGACCTGGTGGCCGACCGCCATGGCATGGGCGACGGTGGCCTGGCCTGTGCGGCCCGAAGCTCCGATTACCGCTACACGCATCAGTCGGTCCTCAATCCTCTGGGGGGTTAGTAAACACTCACTGACTACGATAGCCGATGTGAGTCGGCCTTCGATCGTCAAGCCGGCCCGTGAGCGCATCCTCGATGCCGCAGCCCGAGTGATGCGCGAACAGGGCCTGGCGAATGCCACGACCAAACTGATCGCGGCAGCCGCCGGCTACTCGGAGGCCATGCTGTACAAGCACTTCGCGGACAAGCAGGAACTGTTCCTTGCTGTACTGGAGGAGCGCACTCCACCCGTCCGCATCGGCGCCGCCGCGGCCGGCCAGGGCGACCTCACCCAGGACCTCGCGGGATTGGTCGCGCAACTCATGAGCTTCTTCGCGCAGACGTTCCCAATCGCCGGGTCGATCTTCGGCTCCCCCGAGTTGCTGGCCCGGCACCGTGAGGGCGTGACCTCGCGCGGTCGCGGCCCGTCCGGCCCGCTACTGGCTGTCTGCTCCTATCTCGAAGCCGAACGCGCTGCCGGTCGCGTCGCGCCCGGTGCGGACATCGACACCGCTGCTCGGCTGCTGGTCGGCGCCGCGTTTCATCAAGGCTTCCTTGCCGCCTTCGACGGTCTCGATCACGTTCCCGATGCGGCTGCAAAGGCTCACGGAGTCGCCGCGGCCGTCGTCTTAGCCCTGAGGAACCCAGGCTCGGCCTGATCACGTAGTAGAACTCGGGCAATGACGCCCGAGGACCAGTTCGCGGAGGTGGTGGAGCGGTTCGCGGCGGAGCCCGACGTCGAGGAGGGCACGGGGTTCCACAACCCGGGCCTCAAGGCGAACGGGAAGATCTTCGCGATGCTCGTCCGCGGCGTCCTCGTGGTGAAGCTCTCGGCGGCGCGCTGCGAGGAGCGCGTGGACGCCCGTACGGCGACACCGTTCGTGATCGGCCGCCGCACGATGCGCGAGTGGATCGAGATCGACCACGCCCACGCTGACGCATGGCTCGACCTCGCGGCGGAGGCGCTCGCCTTCGCCCGCGCCGCTAGATGATTGGTTCCGCGGCCGCGTGTGCGTGGGGCGGATGCCGGGGGGATGCCGGGCGGGGGAAGCAGGAAGAGGACAAGACTGGATGTCTGGCCTCTTCCGATGACCCCGATCCGCCGCCCATCCGGCGCCCCATCCACGTGCGCGGGGTCGTGGAATCACTCATCAGGCCTGGGCGCTGACCGGGCCGGCCGGCTTCTGCGCGTCGGCCTCGCGCTGGTCGCCGTGGGCGTGGACGACGAGCACCGGCACCGGGCTGTGATGGAGCATGTGGTGGCTGACGCTGCCGAGCAGCGTCGAGCTCAGGGCGCCGCGCCCGCGCGAGCCCATCACGACGAGGTCGTGGCATCCGGCGGTCACGCGCTGCATCAGGGCCTGGCGGATCGGCTCCGGCGAGAGCACCGTCGTCACCGACACGTCCTGGGGCACGCGCTGCCGCGCCCGGCAGACGATCTCGTGCGCCTCGGTCTCGAGCTCTCCGGCGAGGACCTGTGCCGCGCCCGCGTTGACGCCGCTGAAGGCCCAGCTGGGCGGCCGGACGATCGACGTGAGGATGGTCAGCTTGGCATTCGTGGCCTCGGCGAGGTCGATGGCCTCGCTGAGCGCTCGCTCGGCATCGGGTGAGCCGTCCACGCTGACAAGGATGTTATGGAACATGGCGGACTCCTGTCCAAGGCTTCTCGAGAGAAGCTTAGCATGCCAACTATTGGCAAGCAAGGGCTCGCTCGCTAGCGTGTCGCCCATGGCGGCGACCAGTGACGTCGAGAGCTTCCTCGACGCGTTCCAGGTCTTCGCGCGGGCGATCCGCCGCTCCCGCGGCGCGCGGTCGGGCGGCGGCGCGGACGCGCTGACTCTGTCGCAGTACGGGTTGCTCGAGCCGCTGCTCGACCAGCCGGAGGCGCGGAGCAGCGAGCTCGCCGACGCCGCCGGGATCACGCCGTCCACCGCCACGCGGATCCTCGACGCCCTCGAGCGCAACGGCCTCGTCCATCGTGGGCGGTCCCACCGGGACCGTCGCGCCGTGGCGGTCAGCCTCACGCTCGAGGGCCGGCGCCGGCTCGAGGCCGCCCACGCATGGGTGCAGAGCCGCGAGCTCGCGCTCTACGAGGACATCGACCCGCGCCACCGCGCGGTCGCCGTGGACCTCCTGCGCCGGCTCACCGTGCTGGCGGACGAGCTGGCGGACGGGCCGCCGGACGAGCGGGGCTGACCGCCGGGAGCTCGAGCGTGAACGCGGGGCCGTCGACCTCGACGCGGCCGCCGTGGCGGGCCGCGATCGAGGCGACGATCGCGAGGCCGAGCCCGGAGCC
>JAOPZQ010000561.1 GCA_025964075.1 Solirubrobacterales bacterium
GAGCGGCAGGTAGCCGCTCGTGACGCCCTTGGCGAACACCAGGAGGTCCGGCTCGAGGCCCCAGCGCTCGACGCCCCACCAGGTGCCCAGCCGGCCGAAGCCGCAGATGACCGCGTCGGCGATGAACAGCACGCCGGTCGAGCGGCAGAGCTCGGCGACCTCCTCGAGGTAGCCCTCGGGCGGGGGGTAGACGCCGCCGGCGCCGATCACCGGCTCGACGAGCACGGCCGCGACCCGGTCGGGCCCGAGGCGCTCGATCGTCAGCGCCATGTCGGCGGCGGAGTCGTGCGCGACGAGCGCGGTCTCCTCGACGAGCGGCCCGTACCCGGCGCGGTTGGCTTCGATCCCGGCCAGGCTCGTGCCGAACGCGTTCGTGCCGTGGTAGCCGTGGCGGCGGGAGACGATGTGGCGCCGCTCGGGCCGACCGAGCTCGTGCCAGTAGCGACGCGCCAGCTTCGCGGCGGTGTCGATCGCCTCGCCGCCGCCCGTGGTCAGCATCACGCGCGAATCCGGGCTCGGCGCCAGCTCGGCGAGGCGGTCGGCGAGGCGCACCGCGGGCTCGTTGGCGTAGTCGTTGAAGATCGAGTACGCCTCGAGGAGCTGCATCTGCTCGGCGACGGCGCGCGCGATCTCGGGGCGGCCGTGGCCGACGTTCGCGTACCAGAGGCTGGCGGTGGCGTCGAGGTACGGGCGCCCGGCGGCGTCCCACACCCAGACGTCCTCGCCGCGGGCGATCACGAACTCCTCGTGGCGGACGAGCGCCATGTTCGCGAACGGGTGCCAGAGGCGGGTGTCGGCGCGACCGCCGTTGGCCGTACTCGAGGCACTCATGCTTCGAGCATTCCACCGGAGGCGCCGAACGCCCATTGTGCAAACTCCAAGACTCGCGGTAGAACTTGATGCGAACTCAAATGCGCGGCGCGAGGACCTCGGCGATGAACGACTCGCGCACCTGCTCGGGCTGGCGGAGCATCCAGATCTGCTTGTGCTCATCCGCCCCGCCGCGGTCGATGACCTCGCGCACGTAGCTGATCCGCACCGCTCGCGGCTGGCGCAGCATCCATCGCTCCTCGGGGTCCGCGGTCGCGCCGGCGGCGGCGCGCGCCACCGACGCCGGCGCGCGCAGGATCCAGCTCTCGACGCCCATGGCGGGGTGAGCCTACCCGCGGAGGGCCCGCAAAGCTCGGGCCAACCAGCGAGCTGCGCCGCCTCTCCCCCCGCGACCCGGGCGAGTCGCCGGACGGCGTCGGTCCGTACTTCTATCCGAGGCGGTTCAGCACGGCGCCGCGGCCGCGCTGACCTACCGGTCCCGCTGGCGCGGGCCGATGAAGTACCGGTCGCCCGGGCGGACGGTGCCGGCCGCCAGGGCCTCGGCGCGCAGCGAGTGATCGTCGGTGCGGGCGACCGGGCCGGCGACGAGCAGCTCGCGGTCCGCGTCCATCGGCGAGCCGCCCAGGTACCGGTTGACGATCCGGGCGCACTTGCGGCCCTCGGCGATCGCCGTGACGATCAGCGACTGCCCGATCCGCGCATCGCCGCAGGCGAAGACGCCGTCGACCGAGGCGGAGAACACGGGCGCGCGGACGTTCCCGCGCTTGTCGTGCTCGAGGCCGAGCTCGGTCATCGGCCCTTCGTGCTCGGGGTGCATGAAGCCGATGGCGAGCAGCACGAGGTCGGCCTCGATGACGAACTCGCTGCCGGGCACCGGCGTCAGGTCGCGAGAGGACGTGCCGGTCACCTTGCGGGCGTAGACCCGCTCGACGCGGCCGTCGCGGCCGTCGAAGCCCGTCACCTCGGTGCCCCACCGGCGCTCGCCGCCCTCCTCGAGCGCGTACGTCGTGGGCGTCCGCTTGGGCGGGAGCGGCCACGGCGTGCGCTCGTCGCGGCCGGACGGCGGGAGCTCCTGGTAGACGTCGAGCAGCCGCACGGCGGTCGCGCCCTCGCGGTTCGCGTTCGAGATGCAGTCCATGCCGGTGTCGCCGCCGCCGATCACGACGACGCGCTTGCCGGCCGCGGTGATCTCCTCCTCCGGGGCGACGTCCCGCGCCTCGCGACCCTCGAGCCGCGCGACCGCGCGGTTGCGCTGGTAGAGGTAGTCCATCGCGAAGTGGATGCCGGCGAGCTCGCGGCCCGGCGCCTGCAGGTCGCGGTGCACCCGCGAGCCGATCGCCAGGACGACCGCGCCGAACTCGTCGTGCAGCTCGGCGGCGCCGACGTCGATGCCCACGTCGACGCCGTAGCGGAGCTCGACGCCCTCGGCCTCGAGGATCGCCACCCGGCGGTCGATCACGCTCTTCTCGAGCTTCGCGTCGGGAACGCCGAAGCGCATCAGCCCGCCGGGGCCCTCGTCCCGCTCGAAGACGACGACGCCGTGGCCCTGCTTGTTGAGCTCGTCGGCGACGGCCAGGCCGGCCGGTCCCGAGCCGATCACCGCGACGCGCTTCCCCGAGCGCAGACGGGGCGGCTCGGGCTGTACCCAGTCCTCCTCGAACGCCCGCTCCACGATCGCGAGCTCGATCTGCTCGATCGTCACCGGGTCGTCGTTGATCGCCAGCACGCACGCCGACTCGCACGGCGCCGGGCAGATCCGGCCCGTGAACTCGGGGAAGTTGTTCGTCGAATGGAGCTGGTCGATCGCCTCGCGCCAGCGCCCGCGGTAGACGAGGTCGTTCCAGTCGGGAATCAGGTTCCCGAGCGGGCAGCCCTCGTGGCAGAACGGGACGCCGCAGTCCATGCACCGCGCGCCCTGGCGCTGGAGCTCCTCCTCCGGCTGCAGGCCGAAGTACGGCTCGTAGTCGCGCACGCGCTCGACGGGATCGCGCTTGTCGAACCCAACCCGATGGATCTTCAGGAACGCCCCCAGCTCGCCCATGTCAGTGGTTCCTCCGGTGGGCCCGTGGGTCGTCGGACGTGACCCGGGGGCCGCCAGGCAAGGACGCAGGACCGAAGGAATGCCCGGAGGCGTATTTCGAGGTCCGAGGACGCCGCATGGCGGTCATCCGGGGCCGTCCGAGGGCGTGCGGGCTCATCGGAGGGGCCACTAAGCCGGGACTCCGGGTTGCCTCCACGCCTGCTCCGCCTCGGCGGCGGCCCGCTCGGCCAGCGCGCGCTTGTAGTCGCCGGGCATGACCTTGAGGAACCGGCGCACCTGGGCGTCCCAACCGGCGAGCAGGCGGCGGGCGACCGGCGAGGACGTGCGCGCGGCGTGCTCGGCGACGAGGTCGCGCAGCTCGGCCTCGTCGTGCTCCTCGAGGGGGTCGATGTCGACGAGCTCCGTGTTGCAGCGATTCGGGAAGACGCCCTCGGGGTCGTAGACGTAGGCGATGCCGCCGCTCATGCCCGCGGCGTAGTTGCGCCCGGTCGGCCCGAGGACCACTACGCGGCCGCCGGTCATGTACTCGCAGCCGTGGTCCCCGACGCCCTCGACGACCGCGAGCGCCCCGGA
>JAOPZQ010000220.1 GCA_025964075.1 Solirubrobacterales bacterium
GTGTCCTACGAGGTTGCGGTCGGCGGCACGGCCGCGGACCTCGTCGACCAGCGCGCGGCCGTGTCGCGCTCGCTGCCGACGGCCCTCGTCCTGCTCGTCGCGCTCACGGTCGGCGTGCTCTGGCTGATGACCGGCTCGATCGTCCTGCCGGTCAAGGCCCTCGTGATGAACCTCCTGACGACCGCGGCCGCCGCCGGTCTGCTCGTGCTCGTCTTCCAGGACGGGAACCTCTCCGGCCTCTTCGGGTTCGCCAAGCAGCAGGGGATCGAGCAGACGAACTTCCTCGTCCTCGTGGCGATCGTGTTCGGCCTCTCCACCGACTACGGCGTCTTCCTGCTGACGCGGATCAAGGAAGCGCGCGACCGCGGGCTGCCGGACGCCGAGGCGGTGGCGATCGGCATCCAGCACACGGGCGCGATCGTCAGCGCCGCCGCCGTACTGCTCGCGGTCGCGCTCGGCGCGTTCGTCACCGGCCAGATGGTGTTCCTCAAGGAGCTCGGGGTCGGGGCGGCCGCCGCGGTGCTGCTCGATGCGTTCGCGGTGCGCGGCCTGCTGGTGCCGGCGCTCATGGGGCTCCTCGGCGGCGCCAACTGGTGGTCGCCGCGCCCGCTGCGCCGGCTGCACGATCGGCTCGCCCCGGCGCCGGCATGAGGAGAGAGAGACTCAGGCCACGAACACGGGCGTGCCCACCGGCGAGCGCGCGTAGAGCGCGATCACGTCGGGGATCCGCATCCGCACGCACCCGTGCGACGCGGTGTGGCCGATCGAGCTGTACTCGCTCGGGTCGATGCCGTGGATGCCGGCGCCGCCGTTGAAGGCCATCCAGCGCGCCTTGATCGGGTCCTGCGGCCCGGGCGGGATGACCTTGCCGGCGAGCTTTCCGGCCCACGCGCTGTTGGGCACGTACCACGAGGGGTTGGTCTGCTTCCACTGGACGTCGTAGAGGCCGGCCGGCGTTTCGAGGCCCTGCATCCCCACGGCGATCGGGTAGCTGTCGGCCAGCTTCAGGTGGTCGAAGAAGCGCAGGGTGAACGACGCGCGGTCGACGATGATGTAAGCCGGGTACTTGGCGGCGAGCTGCGCCGTACTCACCTTGGGCTGCACCGTCTTGACGCGAACCCTCAGGTTGCGGTGGCCGTCGAGCGAGCTCAGCGCGCCCTCGACGGCGCTGCGCAGCGCCTTCGTGCTCACCGCGCGGCCGGTGTGCGAGACGACCTCCTGGAGACCGGAGGCGGACGGCTGGACGCTCGCGTCCTTCGCCGCGCGGTCGATCCTCGCGGCGATGTGAGCCACGAAGCGCCCGACGGCTGTGCGCGAGTAGCTCACGGTGACCGGGACGGCCGCGTGGACGGCGCCGCCGGTGAGCTCGCGCGAGACGCGGCTGAAGATGTCGCCATGACGACTCGCCTTGACCGCCTGCGCGGCCAGCGTGGCGGGATCGCCGGCGCTGACCCGGGCCTGCCGGGCGCTGAGGGTGAACGTGTGACCGCCGGCGCGGACCTTGACGGGGCGCCCGGCGATCCGGCGCAGCCGCTGGGAGAGGATCGCCTGGGCCCGGCTCTTGCTGAGGCCGCCGACCGGAATGCCTCCGACCTTGACGCCGGCCGCGATGGCATCCGAGCGCGAGTGGTCGTACACGAGGGCGGCGACCGCGAGCACGCCGACGAGGACGAGCACGCCGAGGACGACCGCTGGCAACCGACGAGACCGGAGCACGCGCATACTTTGGCACCAAACACCCGCTCGTAGAGCAGGACTTCTCTCAGATTGCTAAGAATCTGTCAGAGGTCCGGGCGCCGCGGACCACGCGGAGCTACAGGCGCTCGATGACGAGCGCCACTCCCTGACCAGATCCGACGCAGATTCCGATCGCGCCGTAGCGCAGTCCGCGCTCGCGGAGCTCGGTCGCCAGTGTGAGCACGCAGCGGGTGCCGGAGTCGCCGAACGGATGCCCGAGCGCCACCGCGCCGCCGTTGGGATTCAGCCGGTCGTCGGGGATCTCGAAGCCGGTCTGCGTGCGGAACTCGCGCAGCACCGCGAGAACCTGCGCGGCGAAGGCCTCGTGGATCTCGTAGACATCGACGTCCTCCGGTCTGAGGCCGGCCTTCGCGATCGCGCGCGGCAACGCGTAGGCCGGCGCGATGCCCATGATCGTCGGGTCGACCGCCACCGTGGCGGCCGCGAGGACGCGCGCGACCGGCTGGGCGCCGAGCTGCTCGGCGTGGCCCCGGCTCGCGAGGACGACGCCGCTCGCGCCGTCCGACAGCGGGCTCGAGTTTCCGGCCGTCATCTGCTCGGTGCCCGGCTGGGGCGGGAGCGCCGCGAGCTTCTCGAGCGTCGTGTCGTCGCGGATGCCCTCGTCGTGCTCGAACGTGCGCGGCGGCTGACCGCGCCCGCCCGGAACCGGCACCGGGAAGATCTCCTTGGCGAAGCGGCCGGAGTCGCGCGCCGCGGCGGCGTGCTGGTGCGAGCGCAGCGCGAACGCGTCGATCTCGTCGCGCGGGATCTCGTACTGCGTCGCCAGGTTCTGGGCCGTTTGAATCATCTCGACGTACGCCTGGCGCTCGAGCAGCCTCGGGTTCGGCGGCCCCCCCGCGCCCGCCCACATCGTGTCGAGCATGAACACGGGCCCGCGCGGGGAGAACGGCGCGTCCCCCTTCATCAGCGCCCAGCCGGACCGGCTCATCGACTCGACGCCGGCGGCGAGGCCGAGCGAGATGTCACCGGCCTCGATGGCATGCGCGATGTTGATCGTCGCGGTCAGCGACGAGGCGCAGAAGCGGTTGATCGTGTAGCCCGGGACGTCGTCGGGGAAGCCGGCGGCGAGCGCGGCCCAGCGCGCGATGTCGCCCATCCCCTCGTGGGCGACGTTGACGACGCCCGCGGCGATCTCCTGGATCTGCTCGGGACGGACGCCGCTGCGCTCGCACGCGGCGACCATCGCCATGCCGAGGAGGTCGTCGGTCCGGATCCGCGAGAGCGAGCCGGCGTACCGGCCGATGGGCGTGCGCGCGCCGCCGAGGATGACGGCCTCGCGCGGGTTCGCAGCGCGGGCTTCCATGGTCGCCGAGCGTACCGGACTGGAATACTCGGCCCATGCCCTACGTCGCCGCTCCCGATCGCTACGACGCGATGCCCTACCGCCGCTCCGGCCGCAGCGGCCTGAAGCTTCCCGCCATCTCGCTCGGCCTCTGGCAGAACTTCGGCGCGGACCGTCCGCTCGAGACGAGCCGCGCGGTCCTGCGGCGCGCGTTCGACCTCGGGATCACCCACTTCGACCTCGCCAACAACTACGGGCCGCCCTACGGCTCGGCCGAGACGACGTTCGGCCGGATCATGGCCGAGGACCTGCGGCCCTACCGCGACGAGCTCGTCATCTCGACCAAGGCCGGCTACGACATGTGGGCGGGCCCCTACGGCGATCACGGCTCGCGGAAGTACCTCCTGGCCAGCCTCGACCAGAGCCTCCAGCGCATGGGTCTCGACTACGTCGACATCTTCTACTCCCACCGCGCGGACCCGGAGACGCCGCTCGAGGAGACGCTCGGCGCGCTCGACACGGCCGTGCGGCAGGGCAAGGCGCTCTACGCCGGCATCTCGTCCTATTCGCCGACGCGCACCGAGGAAGCCGCGCGCATCATGCGCGATCTCGGGACTCCGATCCTCATCCACCAGCCTTCGTACTCGATGCTGAACCGCTGGATCGAGGACGGGCTGCTCGACGTCCTGGAGCGCGAGGGGATCGGTTGCATCACGTTCTCGCCGCTGGCCCAGGGGATGCTCACCGATCGCTACCTCGACGGGGTCCCGGAGGACTCGCGCGCGGCCCGCGAGGGCTCGCTCTCCTCGCGGTTCCTGAGCGACGAGAACCTCGCGCGCGTCCGCGCTCTGAACGGCATCGCGCAGAGTCGCGGCCAGTCGCTCGCGCAGCTCGCGCTCGCCTGGACGCTCCGCGACCGGCGCGTCACGTCGACGCTGATCGGCGCGAGCAGCGTCGGCCAGCTCGAGCAGAACGTCGCGGCGCTGGACCGGCTCGACTTCGACGCGGACGAGCTCGCCGAGATCGATCGCTACGCGCAGGAGGGAGACGTCAACCTCTGGGCCCCGTCGAGCGCGGTCTGAGGCTCACGCGGTGTGCTTGCGCACCGCGTGCTTGTGCTTCTTCGCCTTGGGCTTGACCCGGTGGACCGTGAGCGCCGGCATGTTCGCCGCCCCCGCCT
This sequence comes from Solirubrobacterales bacterium, assembly GCA_025964075.1. Classification (GTDB taxonomy): domain Bacteria; phylum Actinomycetota; class Thermoleophilia; order Solirubrobacterales; family Solirubrobacteraceae; genus JAOPZQ01. The sequence goes on from JAOPZQ010000220.1 coordinate 4,221, forward strand.
TGATGGCCTCGCGTATGCGCGGGTACGTGCCGCAGCGGCAGACGTTGCGCAGCTGGTCCAGGTCCGCGTCGGTGACCGTCCGGCCCTGTGCCTGCACGTCCTTGACCAGGGCCACCGCGGCCATGATCTGGCCGGGCTGGCAGTAGCCGCACTGGGCGACGTCGACGTCGAGCCAGGCCTGCTGCATCGGGTGAAGATCCTTGCCGACCGTCGCCGGCAGGCCCTCGATCGTCGTGATCCGGTCGGTCGACCGGATGTCCGAGATCGGGACCGAACAGGGAGCGAACGCCTGGCCGTTGATGTGGCTCGTGCACGCCTTGCAGACGCCGAGGCCGCAGCAGTACTTCGGGCCGTGGACACCGAGCACGTCCCGAAGGACCCACAGCAGGCGCACGTCGTCCTCGACGTCGACGCTGACCCGCTTGCCGTTGAGGATGAAGGTGTGAGTGGGCACCGGGACTCCTTAGTGGGCCTTCTTGGAATGTGTCTTCTTCTTCGTGTGGGCTCTCTTCTTCTTGGCGCGGACCCGCGTGATCTTGGCCTTCTGGAGGCCGTCGGTGGGCGAGTCGGGGATCGGCGGCACGGTCGGGTAGGGGACGAACTCGAGCGGGTCGTCGTGGTTGATCGGGAACGAGGTCGGGGTCTTCCCGGTGGCCCGCCCGTAGGCGCAGGCGACGGCGGCCATCGAGGTCCCCACCCCGAACTCGCCGGCGCCGCCGGGCTGGCCGGTGGTCGGCGGCATCACGATGACCTGGAGCTCCGGAGGGGTGTTCCACTGCCGGGTGTAGAAGGCGTCGTCCCAGCTGCCCTCGAGGAAGTGCCCGTGCTTCAGATGCAGGCTGTAGCTCAGCGCCTGCGCGATCCCGTCCATGATCCCGCCCATCATCTGGGCCTGGATTCCGAGCGGGTTGATCGGCAGGCCGACGTCGACCGCGTAGACGACCTTCGTGACCCGTGGCCCGGTGTGAGCGTCGGCGATCGCCCGGTTGACTGTCTGCGGCCGGCAGTCGATCTCGACCAGGCAGGCCGAGCGGCCCTTGTACTCGCTGTGGATCGCGAGGCCCTGGGCGGTGCCGGCGGGCATCGATCGTCCCCAGTTCCCGACCGACGCCACCTTCTGGATCACGGCGCGCATGCGGTCGTCCTTGGCGAACTCGAGGCGGAACCTCATCGGGTCCTTGCCCATCGCCGCGGCCACCCGGTCGACCATCAGCTCGGTGGCCGTGCACACCTCGGGGCTGTACACGTTCCGCACGCTGCTGGTGTTGAACGTGTCGAACGCGTAGATCTCGTTCAACAGCTGCGTGACGAGGCCGAAGTTGTAGGGGACGTTCGCGGTCAGGGTGAACACCGTCTCCGAGAACTGCAAGAAGTTCTGACCGGGCAGGCTCGTGTCCATGGAGGTCAGGAGCTCCCCGATCCCCTGGGTGAAGTCGGTGGCCACGCCCGTGTGCCGCTGGTCGAACGCGAGCACGCTGCCGGCCGAGTGGGTCACCCGGACGCGTGAGATGACGAACGGATGCACCCGCCCCTGCCGGAAGTTGTCGGTGCGGTGCCACATCAGCTTCACCGGCTTGCCGAGCTTCTTGGAGACGAGGGCAGCCTCGAACGCGGCGTCGCAGAACAGGTGACGGCCGAACGACCCGCCTCCCTCCGTGACGTGCACGGTGACCTTGTCGAGCGGCAGGCGGAGGCTCAGCGCGATCTGCTCCCGGGCCCAGATCGGGGCCTTGAGGCTCGACCAGATCTCCGCGCGGTCCGCCCGCACGTCGGCGACGGCGCAGTTGGTCTCGAGCGGATCGCCGGGGCGGAAGTGGAACGTGAACCGCTCGTCGATCGTCTTTCCGAGCGGGAGCGCCGGAGTGAGCGGGAGCTCCGCCTTCTTGAGGTCGGCGAGCACGGAGCCGTCGGACTTGCCCTCGACCGACCCGCCGCCCCACCGCACCTTCAGGGCCCTGACGGCGTCGATGCACTGCCCGAACGTCTTCCCCCGGACGGCGACGCCGCCCGGCACGAACTGGTTGTGCTCCACGATCACGACGTCCGTGATCCCGGGCATCGCGGCGACCTCGGCGAGGTTGTCGACGCCGACGACGCGGCCGTTGATCGTCGGCGGCCGGCAGAGCATCGTCGGCAGGGCGTCGGGGACGTCGAGGTCCATGGCGAACTGCTTTCGGCCGGTGACGATGTCGTGGGCGTCGATCCGCGGCTGCGGCGTGCCCACGATCCGCTGCTGCGCCCGCGTCTTCAGGCGCGGGCGCACGAGCGTCGTCCTCGACGCCGCCGCCTTCGTGGCGAGCGAGCCGAACGTCGCCGTCTTCCCGTTCGGGGCCGTGAACACGCCGTCGCGGACCTCGAGGTCGGACGGCGCCGCGTTCAGCTCGCGCGCTGCCGCCGCGAGCAGCCGCCCCCGGGCGATGGCGGCCGCCATCCGCACGGGCGCGTAGATCGAGTGCATCGAGTTCGATCCGCCGGTGAACTGGTTGAAGAGGAGCTCCGGCCGGGCGTCCGCCAGCGTGACCTTGACCTTGTCGACCGGCAGGTCCATCTCGTCGGCGATCGTCATCGCCACCGCGGTGGTGATCCCCTGACCGACCTCCGCGCGAGGCAGGGCGAACGACGCCGTGCCGTCCGGGTTGACCGTGATCGCGAGCAGCCCGGCGGTCGGGAGGGCCGCCTGCGTCAGGAGGTCGCTGAGGTCGTAGAGGTCGGTTGGCGCGATCGTGGGGACGGCGGCCGCCGCCGGCTCCTCGCCCCAGCGCGCGGCGGCGACGACGGTCGGAGCGGCGATCAGGTATCCCAGCATCCGCCGGCGAGAGATCCCACCAGAGCCGTCGGCTACCGCTTCGCGGCGTCCGGGATCAGTCATGACCGTCTCCTCCCTCGGGGCCCTCGAAGCTCGTCCTGGCGACGACGATCTTCTCCCCACTTCGCACTCGATTTGTGCACGACCCTCCACGGGCGCGAGCCGTGGCGCACGACAAATCACCCCTGCCCACGTGGATGACGGGACGAAATCTAGGCCGGGGGCGGCGCGGACACATCGGCCGCCATGACCAAACCTGGGGGTCACCCCCTGTGGGCGCGCCACAAGTCCGGTCGGCCGCTCGCCTTGTGGTTGCACCTGACGTGGTGTCAATGGACAATGGCCGGAGGATGTCGGACGTCGAGGCGCTGCGGCGCCCACCGCACGGCGAGTGGGGCGAGGAGGCGCTCGCGATCGTCGCCGCGCTTCGCCCGCGCCATCGGGAGTTCGCCGCCGAGACCGTCGTCGCGATCCGAACGGAGATCGAGCGCTACGCCGAGCAGGACTCGCCCCAGTTCTGGTCCGAGCTGAAGGCCCACGTCGAGGATCACTTCCGGACGTTCCTCGACGCCACGGGCGACGGCGAGCTGGTCACGCGCGAGGCGCTCTCGTTCATTCGGGCACCCGCCGCGTCGCGCGCCCGGACGGGCATCCCGGTCGGCGACTTCATGCACGCGTTCCGGATCGGTCAGCGCGTCCTCTGGGAGGCGATGCTGGCCGAGGCCGCCGCTCGCGGCGCGCCGGAGGCGGCGATCGCGCTCGCCACGCCGTGGATGGCGTACGTCGATCTCGTGAGCACCCTCGCGAGCGAGACCTACCTGGAGGCCCAGCAGCACCTGCTGTCCTCCGCGAACCGCCTTCGACGCGACCTGCTCGAGGACGTCATCTCGGGCCGCGAGCCCGGATCGCGCACGGCGGCGACGGCGGCCGAGCACGGGCTCGGACCCGACGTGAGCGCCCTCGTCGTGGTCGCCGTGGCCGCCGAGCGTCTCGACGACCACGGGTTCTCCGCCGCCGCCGTCGCGCTCGCCCGGGCGCTCGCGCCGAGTCGCCGCCCGCTGGCGCTGGTCCGGGGCGACGAGGTGGTCGTGATCGCTCCGATCTCCGAACGTGAGTCGCGTGACGCGGCGCTGCGAGTCGTCGCGGCGCAGGAGCGCCTCGCGGGGGAGCGCATCGTCCTCGCCGTCGGGGTCAGCACCGTCGCCGGCGACCGGGCCGAGCTGACAGGCGCGTACGCCGAGGCCCGCGCGGCCGCGGGCCGCGCGCCG
>JAOPZQ010000623.1 GCA_025964075.1 Solirubrobacterales bacterium
CACGCCGTGAACTGAGCCGTGAAGAGCCCGAGCAGGACCGCCCCGCCGATCAGCAGCGACCGGAGATGGCCGCGCTCCTGCGCCCACGCCGCAGCCCAGAGATGCAGCGGGAACAGCACCGCGAGGAACCGCGGCAGCGACATCAGCGGCTGCGCGGTGACCGGGGTGGAGAGGGGCAGGAGGAGCGCGACGCCGACGTACACGGCGTAGGCGAGCGGAAGCCGGCGCACGACGCCGGCGAGCGCCACGAGGCCGAGCACGAAGAACGAGAAGAGCATGATGTTCTGGCCCGCGATGCGGAACGGGTCCCCGACGGCCGCCGTGAAGTAGACGGGCGTGCGCGACCCGGAGGCGAGCTGGCGCACGCCGTCCCAGGCGGCGCGGACGCCGTCCCCCACGCCGACGATCGGGCCGGTGAAATGGCGCATCCAGATGTCCTGGGCGTGGAACGGCGACATCGGGTCGATCCCGACCGTGTCGAGGTAGCCGAGGTAGGCGACGAGCCCGGCGGGGATGAGCGCGAGCCACGCCGCCGACGGCCGGAGCGGGTAGCGCCACCCTGGTCGTGGACGCGCCCGCGGGCCGAACAGGTAGAGCCACGCGAGCGGCAGCACGAGGAGGACGCCGATCGAGCGCGTCGCGGCCGCCAGGCCGCCGAGGAGGCCGGCCCACGCCCACCGGTCGCGGCGGGCGGCGAGGAACGCGCCCGCGGAGCAGAGGAGGTAGAGCGACTCCGAGTAGACGGCCGAGAAGAAGAAGCTCATCGGGAAGACCGCGATCAGCAGGACCGCGGGCCCGGCGACCTTGTCGCCGAGCTCGAGCGCCGCGAGGCGGTGGACCACGCACAGCCCGGCGACGAAGCACGCCCCCGAGACGAGGAGGCCGCCGATCAGGGCCGAGCCGAACGGCAGTCCCACGCCGTGCGCGAGCAGCGGGTAGAGCGGGAAGAACGCGGTCTTCAGGTGCTGGTCGTAGCCGTCGCGAGCGATCGCCAGGTACCAGACGGAGTCCCAACGCGTCCCCGGGGCGACCAGCAGGTCGCCCAGGCCGCCGAACGGGGCGGTGAGGTTGCCGGGGTCGTAGCGCTCCCAGCCGGGCCGGCGCGCGAGCTCGAGGGCGGCGAACAGCCCGACGATCCAGACGAAGAGCCGCGTGACCCAGAACGCATGCCAGGCGTCGCGCAGCGCCGCCGAGCGCAGGCCCGCGCGGGCGCGGGCGCGAACGGCGGCGAGGCCCGGCGTCCCCACGCGCGAGGGCCACGGGAGTACGGCTTCGGTCGGCTCGCCTTCCATCGTGACCGGGCGATCTTGCCAGCCCGGCCCGCCGGACGCTCGCCTGGACGCTCGCCGCTGCACGTGCGCGCCCGCGCGCAGGACCCTGACGCGGCAGCCCGAAAGCCCCCTGCGGATACACTCAGGCCCGCGCGCGCCCCCTCCCTGTGTTCCCCGCGCGCTGACCCGCCAGCCCCATGAGCCGCCGAGAGAGAGCGCGTCGCCGACGCCGCAACCACGGTCACCCGCTGGGTCGGGTCCTCTCCGTCACGATCGTCCTCCTCCTCGCCGGGGCCGCCATCGGCGCCCTGTCCGCGATCGGCTGGGTCGTCTCCGTCGCCGAGTCCGCGCCGTCGATCGACCAGCTGAAGCCGCGCCAGCCGGGCCAGGTCTCCAAGGTGTACGCCGCGGACGGCCACCTGCTCGGCTACATCCAGTCGCAGATCTTCCGCGTTCCGATCTCGTCCACGCAGATGCCGAAGGTGATGAAGCAGGCGACCGTCGCGATCGAGGACCGGCGCTTCTACAAGCACAAGGGCGTCGACTACTGGGGTCTGATCCGCGCCGCCATCAAGGACGTCACCCAGAAGGGCAAGGACATCCAGGGCGGCTCCACGCTGACGATGCAGCTGATCAAGACGCTCTACCTGCCGGGCTACAACCAGCACCGCAACATCAAGACGAAGATCAAGCAGGCCAAGCTCGCCGAGGAGCTCGAGCAGAAGCACGACAAGAACTGGATCCTCACGACCTACCTCAACGACGTCCCCTACGGGACCGTGGGTGGGCAGGAGGCCGACGGCGTCCAGGCCGCGGCCCGGATGTTCTTCGACAAGCCCGCCTACGCGTTGACGCTGCCCGAGGCGGCGCTCCTCGCGGGCCTGCCCCAGGCGCCCACGCTCTACAACCCGATCTTCGACAAGGGCGCCGCCCTGGCGCGGCGGAACCAGGTCCTCGACTCGATGGTGACGGCGCGCTACATCACCGCCTCCGAGGCCGCCGTCGCCAAGCAGGCGCCGCTCGGGATCAAGATCAACCACTACTTCACGCACCGCCGCGAGCAGTACTTCTTCGACTACGTGCTCTCGCAGCTGAACGACAAGTACGGCGCGGCGAAGGTCCGCGAGGGCGGGCTCAAGATCTACACGTCGATCGACCTCAAGTTCCAGCAGGAGGCACGCGACGCGATCTCCACCACCCTCAACCAGCCGGGCGACCCCGCCGGCGCCCTGGTGACCATCGACCCGCGCAACGGCTACATCAAGGCGATGGCCTCGTCGTCGGCCTACGGCCAGACCCAGTTCAACTACGCCGCCCAGGCCCACCGCCAGCCGGGGTCCACGTTCAAGGTCTTCGTGCTGCTGACCGCGCTCGAACGCGGCATCAACCCCGACACCACGTACTACACGTCGAAGGAGCTGACGCCGGGTTGGCTGCCCGGATATCCGACCTACGGCGTGAAGACGTTCGGGAACACGTACTCCGGCAGCATCAGCATCACGCAGGCCACGCTCAAGTCCGACAACACCGTCTTCGCCCAGCTCGACGCGGACCTGACCCCCGAGGCGGTCAAGGCCACGGCGGTCAAGATGGGCATCCCGGCCGGCCTCCTGCACGGCTACCCGGCCGAGGGGCTCGGCGGCCTCACCATCGGCGTCTCGCCGCTCGAGATGGCCCGCGCCTACGCGACGCTCGCCTCCGGCGGCTACCGCCTGAAGCCGATCGCGGTCACGCGCGTCGTGCACCCCGGCGGCGTCGTCGACGACTCGATCGGCAAGCCGCAGCGGGTCAAGGTCTTCGACCAGGCCGTCGTCGGCGAGGCCATCAAGGTCCTGCACCAGAACATCCTCTCCGGCACCGCGAGCTACGACAACTACGGGTGCCCGGGTCTCGCGGGCAAGACCGGCACGACGACCGACTCCAAGGACGCGTGGTTCGTCGGCTTCACCCCGCGCCTCTCCACGGCCTCGTGGATCGGCTACCCGACCCCGATCCCGATGCCGACGCTGCACGGCATCGTGGTCCAGGGCGCCTCGTTCCCGTCGTTCATCTGGAAGGGCTTCATGCTGAAGGCGCACGGCTCCTACTGCGGTGACTTCCCGACCTACCCGCCGTTCGTGAGCCAGCCGTTCTTCGGCCACTACGCCTCGACGGGCAAGCAGTCCACGGGCGGCCAGGGGACCTCGACGACGCCCGGAACGACGACGCAGCCCAACGGCAACGGCGGCGCCACGGCGCCGGGCACGAACGGAACCGGCACGAACCGCGACGGCACCGGCAACTACACGAACCCCCAGGTCTACCAGTCCCCGCCGCAGGGGCCGCCGAACAACGGCAACGGGAAGGGCAAGGGCAACGGGAAGAAGCACTGACCGGTTGCTACGGTTCCCGGCGCCATGGCCAAGGAAGAGAAAGTCGAGCTCGAGGGCGAAGTGATCGAGGCCCTCCCCAACGCGATGTTCCGCGTGAAGCTCGACAACGATCACGTGGTGCTCGGCCACGTCGCGGGCAAGATGCGCCGCTTCCGCATCCGGATCCTCCCGGGGGATCGGGTGCGCGTGGAGCTCAGCCCGTACGACCTCGACCGCGCGCGCATCGTCTACCGCCACCGCTAGCGTCGCGACGCGAAATTTCCGAATCGGGACGCCAACCGCCAGCCGGCGCACCGGCCGTCGGTGACCGCGTATTCTGCGCGCGACATCGGCGGGGGTTTGGATCATTCGAGACGGAGAGCGGCAGATCGGGGTGACGCGCGGCGAACGGCGGTTCGTCGCGGGTGATCCGCTGCGCGCGCTCGCCGCCCTCGCGGTCCTCGCGATGCACTGCAGCCTCCTCGTCGCCTCGCGGCACAACGGCATCGCCAACGCGGAGATCGCGTTCGGGCAGACGAAGGGCCGCGCCATCCTCGCGCTCCAGCTCGGGGTGTACGTCTTCTTCGTCCTCTCGGGCTACCTGCTCGCGCGCCCGTTCATCCGCGCGTTCACGCACGGGACCGCGCCGCCCACGCCGGGCCGCTACCTCGAGCGACGGCTCCTGCGGATCGTGCCGGCCTTCTGGGTCGTCTGCCTCGTGATGATCGCCATCTACGGTACGGGCGGGAGCCCGGCCGGCGAGGTCATCGCGATGTTCGGGTTCGCGCAGACCTACAACCCGGGCCTCGTCGACGGCTGGATGGGACAGGCGTGGACGCTCGACTGCGAGATGCTCTTCTACCTCCTGCTGCCGATCGGGGCGTTCCTCCTCGTCCGCTCGCTCGGGCGCCTGCCCCGCGATCGCCGCCGGCTCGCGCTCGTGACCGTCCTGCTCGTGGCGATCGGCTACGTCGGCTACCAGCTGCGGGGGCTCGGCGTGGCCTCCGCGCAGGAGGGCGCCGCGCCGCTCGGCCTCCTCCGCGCCTTCCTGCCGGGCATCGGCCTCGCCGCGTTCGAGGTCCTCGCCGTCGATCGGCTGCGCGGCAAGCGCTGGGGACCGTGGGTCGCCCTCGCGTGCGTGGCTCTCGGCCTCGCCGCGCTCGCGACCACGCTGGGTATGAACCAGTCGA